>NZ_CP192735.1:3900000-3978691 GCF_050749815.1 Dyella thailandensis
CCGCCATCGAGGCGAACTGCCACGCGCTGGCCCGCTACGCCGCGCTGTGCCAGGAAGCGGGCATCGTGCCGATGGTCGAGCCGGAAGTGATCATGGACGGCGACCACTCGATCGACGTCAGCTACGAAGTGCACGAGGCCGTGCTGCGTAGCCTGTTCAACGCGCTGTACGAGCAGAACGTGATGCTCGAGGGCACGATCTTGAAGGTCTCCATGGTGATCGCCGGAAAGGATGCCGAGGAGCAGGCCGACGTGGAAGAAGTCGCCGAGGCCACCGTGCGCGTGCTCAAGTCCACCGTGCCGGCGTCGCTGCCGGGCATCGTGTTCCTCTCCGGCGGCCAGACCGACGAGCAGTCCACCGCGCACCTCAATGCCATGAACCGCATCGGTCCGCATCCGTGGCCGCTGTCGTTCTCCTACGGCCGCGCCATGCAGCAGGCGGCGCTCAAGCTGTGGGCCAAGGACATGAAGGCGAACTACGCCGACGCGCAGAAGACCGTCGCCGCGCGCGCCAAGGAAAACGGCCAGGCTGCGCTGGGTCGCTGGACCGGCAAGTAAGCCTGGTCACCGCAGCGACAACAAAAAAAACGGGCGCCCAAGGGCGCCCGTTTTCGTTTCACGCGATGGCGATGATCAGAAGCGGTATTCGGCGCTGACCGAGACCATGTCGGTGCTCAGGTCGACGTTGTGCTTCTTGGCATCGAAGTAGTCGTAGTTGATGCCCACGCTGACGTTGTTGCTGAAGTCGTAACCGACGCCAGCGCCGGCGTACCAGCTGGTCTTGTCCAGGCCTTCGCGAACCGGGTTGGAGTCATTGCTCAGACCGTGGCCCTTCCATGCGTACAGGCCGGTACGGGCGCTGATGTACCAGTTCGGGTCGAGGTTGAAATGGCCATTCACGCCGGCAGTCCAGCCATGCAGCTGCGACTTGCCGTGGTCGACCACGTCATTGCTGTTGAAGACGTTCTTGACGTGGATGTTGCCCAGGTCGTTGTAGCCGGCCTCCACGCCCAGCGCCACGTTCGGATTCACCGACCAGCGATAGCCGCCGTTGAGGGCGTAACCGGTGTCGTGGCCGTCATACGGACCCTTGTTGATCGAGGTGCGGCCGACGTTGCCGTTGACGAACCAGCCACCGTTGTCCGCGGGGGCGTTCTGCGCGAAAGCGGCCGGGGCGGCCACCAGGCCGGCGGAGACGAGGGCGAAAGCAAGCAGAGTCTTTTTCATCGGGGAGATCCTTATTTTTGTTCGCGGCCAGGGCGTGGGGATCGCCGCTTGGCCGTCGGGGAGTGCGTCACCAAGCAACGCACCGGACTTAGATGAGGCACGGCCGGAAAGATTCAATACCAATGAGTTCAGTATTAATCCGGAGTTAAGAAAGGGCGCCGCATGCGCGGCGCCCGCTGCCTCAGAAGCGATATTCGGCCGTGAGCGACGCGGTATCGGTGCTCAGGCTGATGCCGTCCTTCTTGGCGTGATAGACGTCGTAGGACAGGCCCAGGCCGAAGTGGTCGCTGAAGTCGTAACCGACGCCGGCACCGGCGTAGTAGTCGACCTTGTCCAGATTGTGGCGATTGATGTCCTGGTTGCTGTAGCCGTGGCCCTTCCAGCCGTAGACGCCGGCCCGGCCGCTCACGTACAGGCCGCGATACACATCGATGCGCCCGTTGACGCCGGCCGTCCAGCCGCGCAGCGCGTTGCGCTGGTCGGTCAGGTTGACGTCGTTGCTGTTGAAGGCGTTCTTGACCTTGAAGTTGCCCAGGTCGTTGTAGCCCACCTCGACACCCAGGCCCAGGTCCTGGCCGACCTTCCAGCGATAGCCGCCGTTGACGGCGTAGGTGGTCGGATGGTCGTTGTACGGGCCCTTGTAGAGGTGCGACTGGCCCACGCTGCCGCTGAGGAACCAGTTGCCCGAGCCGACCGGCTGATTGGGCTGGTAGTTGCCCGATGCAGAGGCGGCGGACGTATCCGTCGTGGTCGCGGCATCCTGCGCGAAAGCCGGGAGCGCGCAGGCACCGGCGGAAACAAAGGCAAGGGCGAGCAAGGACTGTTTCATGGAGTGGTCTCCTTCTTATGGTCTTGCCCGGCCAGCATGTGGCGACATGCGTGGCAGGGCGCGCTTGGGGATGAGCGCGGCGCCATTGAACGAAGGCGAGGCTGAAGCGTTCCGGTATTCGCCCCGGAAAAGTTAAGGGGCAATTAATCGTGCGGCCACTACGCGGCCGCGGACGCGCCCTTTGTAAAGCGCGGCAGTGCGGGGACTTCACGCGGCCGGCGCACGTACCTCCCGCGAATCGGCGACAATAGCGATTTTTCACGCCCCTTCCGGAGATGCCGATGACCACCCGCCGCGAACTCGCCAACGCCGTGCGCGCCCTTGCCATGGACGCCGTGGAGGCGGCCAAGTCCGGCCACCCGGGCATGCCCATGGGCATGGCCGACATCGCCGAAGTGCTGTGGAACGACTTCCTGCACTTCAATCCGGCCAACCCGAAGTGGGCCAACCGCGACCGCTTCGTGCTCTCCAACGGCCACGGCTCGATGCTGCAGTACGCGCTGCTGCACCTGACCGGCTTCGACCTGCCGATGGACCAGCTGAAGAAATTCCGTCAGTTGCATTCGAAGACCGCCGGCCACCCTGAAGCCAGCGAGACCCCCGGAGTGGAGACCACCACCGGCCCGCTCGGCCAGGGCCTGGCCAACGCGGTCGGCATGGCGCTGGCGGAGAAGGTGCTGGCGGCGCACTTCAACCGTCCGGGTCACGCCGTGGTCGACCACCACACCTACGTGTTCCTCGGCGATGGCTGCCTGATGGAAGGCATCTCGCACGAAGTGGCTTCGCTCGCCGGTACCTGGAAGCTTGGCAAGCTGGTGGCGCTGTACGACGACAACGGCATTTCGATCGATGGCGAGGTGCATGGTTGGTTCACCGACGACACCCCGGCGCGCTTCGAAGCCTACGGCTGGAACGTGATCCGCCACGTCGATGGCCATGACGCCGAGGCGGTGAAGGCGGCCATCGCGCAGGCCACCGCGCAGTCCGACAAGCCGACCCTGATCTGCTGCAAGACCATCATCGGCTTCGGCGCGCCGCACAAGCAGGGCAAGGAAGAAAGCCACGGTGCGCCGCTCGGCAAGGACGAGATCGCCGCGGCGCGCGATGCGCTCGACTGGCGGCACCCTCCGTTCGAGATTCCCGCCGAGATCTACGCCGGCTGGGACCACAAGGCCAAGGGTACCGCCGCCGAACAGGCCTGGAACGACGCTTTCGCGGCCTACACCAAGGCACATCCGGAACTGGCGGCCGAGTTCCAGCGCCGCTTCAGCGGCGAGCTGCCGGCCGACTGGGCCGAAAAGTCGCAGGCGTACATTGCCAAGCTGCAGCTGGAAGGGCCGGAAGTGGCTTCGCGCAAGGCCTCGCAGATGGCGCTCGACGCCTTCGGGCCACTGCTGCCGGAGTTAATCGGCGGCTCGGCGGACCTGGCCGGTTCCAACCTCACCAAGTGGAAGGGCAGCCTCGATGCCGGCAACGGCGACAGCGCCGGCGGCAAGGGCAACTACGTCTATTACGGCGTGCGCGAGTTCGGCATGACCGCGATCGCCAACGGCGTGGCGCTGCACGGCGGCTTCATCCCCTACGACGCGACCTTCCTGGTGTTCTCCGACTACGCGCGCAACGCGGTGCGCATGAGCGCGCTGATCCCGGCGCACGCGATCCACGTCTATACCCACGACTCGATCGGCCTGGGCGAAGACGGCCCCACCCACCAGCCGGTGGAGCACCTGGCCAGCCTGCGCTACATCCCGAACAACCAGGTGTGGCGTCCCTGCGACGCGGTGGAATCGGCGGTGTCATGGAAGGTGGCGATCGAGCGCAAGGGTCACCCTGCCTGCCTGGTGTTCTCGCGCCAGAACCTCAAGCATCAGCAGCGCTCGACCGAGCAGGTGGCGGACATCGCCCGCGGCGGCTATGTGCTGTCCGATCCGGCCGACACCAAGTTCCAGGCCATCCTGATCGCCACCGGTTCGGAAGTGGAGCTGGCGATGGAGGCGATGCGCACGCTGGCCCAGCAGGGCGTCGCCGTGCGCGTGGTCTCGATGCCGTGCACCGAGGCGTTCGACGCCCAGCCGCAGTCTTACCGCGAGGCGGTGCTGCCGGGCTGGTGCCGCGCGCGCGTGGCGGTAGAAGCGGCTACCGCCGACTTCTGGCGCAAGTACGTGGGCCTGGATGGCGAGGTGGTCGGCATGCATTCCTTCGGCGCCTCCGCCCCCGCGCCGCAGTTGTTCGAGCACTTCGGCTTCACCGTGAGCCATGTGGTGGATGCCGTGAAGCGTGTGGTCGGCTGAGCCAGCCCCCTCCAGCTGTCGATCGGGCCGCGCAAGCGGCCCGATCGCTTTCCACAGGACGCACGCATCTTCGGGGCGTCGAGCCTTGGCGAGAAAGAGAACGCCGAGGTCGAGGCCCGCCTGCGCTCGGGCTGGTTGGGGGGACGGGGCGCTCCACGTGAGCGATTACCGGGCTTGTCCGACGGCAACGTGGAGCGCGTGATGGCGGCCGTGCGCCGGATCTTGCCCAGCGCGGGCTGACCTGCGTAGATACCGTCTTACTTACCCACCAGCAAGGGCGCGATTGGGATCGAACGGGAGGCCGGAACGCACCACTCCCCAGGCGATGTGCAGCAGCTTGCGCATGGCTGCGCCCAAGGCCAGCTTGGGTGGCTTGCCGCGACCCACCAGGCGATCGAACAGGGCGCGCACCGCGCTGTTGTGGCGAATGGCCACCAGCGCGGGCATGTACAGCCGGGCACGCAGCAACGCATGGCCGAGCTTGGATAGTCGGCTTTGGCCGACCCACTTGCCCGACTCGCGGATCGCCGGATTCACGCCGGCGAAGGCGTCCAGTTGGCGGGGATCGTCGAAGCGCCGCAGATTCCCGGCAAAACCCTGGATGAAGGCTGCCGTCAGGTCGCCGATGCCGGGAATCGAGCGCAAGAGGTCATGATCGCGCCGCAGGTCCGGGTCCTGGTCGATGTGATCCTCGATCGCCCGCTTCAGCTCTTCGATCTGCTGATCCAGCGCATCGATCATGCGCTGGATCGAGGGGCGTACCGAGGCATCGCCGACCGCCAGGCGGTTGGCCTCCATCTGCCGCATCGCCTGCAGGTCGTTCAAGCGGTGCACCAGGGCGCGCAGCTGCCGCTGACCCGGCGTAGGCGGCGCCCACGGGCGTAGTGCGCCGTGGATCTGCTGGGCCATGGCGAAGCGGGCGATCAGCTCGGCGTCACAGCGGTCGGTCTTGGTCCGCGACAGCTCGCTGCGGGCATAGGCGGCGATCTGGGCCGGATTGACCACGTAGACCGTCACTCCATGCTCCACCAGCGCCTGCGCCAGCGCCTCGTGATAGATGCCCGTGGCCTCCATGCACACCCCAGCCTGTGGTGCGTGCTGGCGCAGCCATGTCAGCAGTTCGGCGAATCCGGCCGGCGTATTGGGCAGCTTGCCCTTGGTGCGGTATTTCCCCGGCCGGTCCAGCGGAACGGCCACATCGAAGCTGGCCTTGGCCACATCGATGCCTACCATCGGTTCGGTCATGTCACGTCTCCTGGCAGTCGTCTCAGACGCTGACCATCGACGATCCGCACGGCCGATCCTTACGCGTTCAGGCTCTCGCCGACCGGCGGGCCTCCGATACCGTTCAGGCGCTGGCGGATGGAACGGAACGAGGGCACACATCTACCCAGCAGGCGCGAAGCCTCAGGAGCCCGTCGGCGTCACCTCATTCCCACCGATGATCAGTCGGGAATTCTCGTCCGTTGCCGGACCAGAATCGAGACATAAGGAGCCCGCTCGCGGGCAACGCTCTCGCTCTGAATCTGCATCAAAGCCAAAAGCATCGCCCGCGAGCGGGCTCCTACACGGGCGCGGTTTAGCCTTTGGCGCGCGCCTTGAGGGCGGTCACGGCCGGCAACTCCTTGCCTTCCAGGAATTCCAGGAAGGCGCCGCCGCCGGTGGAGATGTAGGACACGTCCTTTTCGATGCCGTACTTGTCCACCGCGGCCAGCGTGTCGCCGCCGCCGGCGATGGAGAACGCGCTCGATGCGGCGATGGCGCGCGCCAGCGTCTCGGTGCCTTTGCCGAAGGCGTCGAATTCGAACACGCCCACCGGGCCATTCCACACCACGGTGCCGGCCTTGGCGATCAGCTCGGCGTAGCGCCTGGCCGTCTCCGGGCCGATATCCAGGATCATCTCGCCGTCCTTCACCTGGTCCACCGACTTCACCGTGGCAGGCGCCTGGGCGGAGAACTCCGGCGCCACCACCACGTCCACCGGCATCGGCACCTCGGCGCCGCGGCGCTTGGCGTCGGCGATCACCTTTTTCGCCGCGTCGAGCAGATCGCGCTCGTACAGCGAGTTGCCCACGTGGTGGCCGGCCGCCGCGATGAAGGTATTGGCGATGCCGCCACCCACGATGAGCTGGTCGACCTTGCCGATCAGGTTCTCCAGCAGGGTCAGCTTGGTGGAGACCTTGGAGCCGGCGACGATCGCCAGCAGCGGCTTGGCCGGGTGCTCCAGCGCCTTGCCCAGCGCATCCAGCTCGGCGGCCAGCAGCGGGCCGGCGGCGGCAACCTTGGCGAAGCGGATCACGCCGTGCGTGGAGGCCTGGGCGCGGTGCGCGGTACCGAAGGCGTCCATGACGAAGATGTCGCACAGCGCCGCGTATTGCTTCGACAGCGCCTCGTCGTCCTTGCCCTCGCCGACGTTCATGCGGCAGTTTTCCAGCACCACCACTTCGCCATCGGCGACCTCGACGCCGCCCAGATAGTCGCGCACCAGCCGCACCGGCGTGCCGAGCTTGTCGCCCAGCCAGGCGGTTACCGGAGCGAGCGAGGAATCCTCGTCGAACTGGCCTTCCTTCGGACGCCCCAGGTGCGAGAGCACCATGACCTGGGCACCGGCGTCGCGGGCGGCGCGGATGGTGGGCAGCGAGGCGTCCAGGCGCTGGGTGGAGGTAATGCGGCCGTTCTCGATCGGCACGTTCAGGTCTTCGCGGATCAGCACGCGCTTGCCGCGCAGATCGAGGTCGCTCATGCGGAGAAAGGACACGGCAGGACTCCTGGTGGGATCGTAGGTGGCGCAGGCAACGGCGCGATCGTGCAACGGTTCATTGCACCACAGCCGCGCATTGTCGCGGCCGCCCTGCGGCGATGCAAACCGGTCGCAGGTATGCTTGCGGCCCATTCCCCGACCGGTCGCGGAGGACGCACGCATGGTTTCGGATCTCGCTCTGTATGGCTACTGGCGCTCCACAGCGGCCTATCGCGTGCGCATCGCGCTCGAGCTCAAGGGGCTCGGCTGGGACAATCGTCCGGTCCACCTCGTGCGTGACGGCGGCGAACAGCACGGTGCGGCCTATCGCGCCCTCAATCCCCAGGGAGTCGTGCCGGCGCTGCTGGACGGTGGGCGGGTGTTCACGCAGTCGCTGGCGATCGTCGAGTACCTGGACGAGATCTATCCGGAGCCGCCACTGTTGCCGGTCGATCCGCGCGGTCGAGCGCGTGTGCGGGCGCTGGCGCAGACCATCGCCTGCGATATCCACCCGCTGGGCAATCTGCGCGTGCTGCAGCAGCTCGAGACCCAGTTCGGCGCCACCGAGGCGCAGCGCGCCGACTGGACGCGGCACTGGATGGGCCTGGGTTTCGCGGCGATCGAGGCGCTGCTGGCCGACAACGTGGCCACCGGCGCGTTCTGCCACGGCGACACGCCGGGGCTGGCGGATATCTGCCTGGTGCCACAGATCTACAACGCGCTGCGCTGGAAGCTGCCGCTGGACGCCTATCCCACCGTGCAGCGTATCCATGTCGCCTGCGCCGAGCTGGAGGCGTTTCGCACCGCGGTGCCCGAACTACAGCCGGACGCCCCCGTGACGCCGTGAGTGGCCGTCTGAAAAGTCGGCACTGAAGTGCTTCCCCTGCGAAGCCGCCGAATCAGCGGCCCGTTGTAGGAGCGACTTCAGTCGCGATGCTTTTCCAAGCGGCCCAGGGACCTCACGAGACGCGCTCCCGCCATGAGGCGGGCAGGGATCAGAAGCCCAAACCGTACGGATCGTTGCCGGCCAGCTCGTTGTCCGCACTGGCGCCGCCGCCTTCGGACAGGCGCACCTTCAGCGCCAGTCCGTCGCGCGAGTCGGCCTTGGCCAGGGCCTCTTCCAGCTCGATACGCCCCTCGCGGTAGAGCTTGTACAGCGACTGGTCGAACGTGCGCATGCCTTCCTGCAGGCTGCGATCCATCGCTTCCTTCACCTCGTGGATCTGGCCGCGGCGGATCATGTCGCGGATCAGCGGCGTGTTCAGCAGCACCTCGGTTGCCGGCAGGCGGCGGCCGTCCTTGCCGATCACCAGGCGCTGACTGATCACCGCCCGCAGGTTCAGCGCCAGGTTCATCAGCACGTTCTTGTGTGCCGACTCGGGGAAGAAGTTGAGGATGCGCTCCAGCGTCTGGTCGGCGTTGTTGGAGTGCAGGGTGGCCAGGCAGAGGTGACCGGTTTCGGAGAAGGCGATCGCCGCCTCCATCGTGTCGGTGTCGCGGATCTCGCCGATCATGATCACGTCCGGCGCCTCACGCATCGCGTTCTTCAGCGCCTCGTGGTAGCTGTGCGTATCCAGCCCCACCTCGCGCTGGTTCACGATCGACTTCTTGTGCCGGTGCAGGAACTCGATCGGATCCTCGATGGTGAGGATGTGGCCGGGCGAGTTGCTGTTGCGGTGATCGATCATCGCCGCCAGCGTGGTGGACTTGCCCGAACCGGTCGCGCCGACCACCAGGATCAGCCCGCGCTGCTCCATGATCAGGTCGCGGAAGATGCTCGGCAGCTGCAACTGCTCGACGCTGGGGATGTCGCTCTTGATCGCGCGGATCACCATGCCCACTTCGCCGCGCTGCTTGAACACGTTAATGCGGAAACGCCCGGCCTCCTTCACCGCCAGCGCCATGTTCAGCTCGAGGTCGCGCTCGAACTGCGGCACCTGGCCCTCGTCCATGAGTGAATAGGCGATCTTCTTGACCATGCCACCGGGCAGGCCAGTGTTGCCGAGCGGATAGAGCTTGCCCTCGACCTTGATGTTCACCGGGGCACCGGTCGTCAGGAACATGTCCGACGCGCCCTTGTCCACCATCAGCTTGAGGAAGTAACCGATATCCACCTGAAGTCCCCTGAATTCAACTACATTGCATTGGGCGATTATGCCCACCGACAATACGCCGCAACACTACGAGGTACTGAGTGATGGTGCACAGCTTTTCCCGGCCTGCTGCACGCCCCGGAAGTATCGGCAGGAGCATGCAGGGCTTGACCCTGTGCGCCCTGCTGGCACTCGGTGGCTGTGCCAGCGTTCCTCCGCCCGATGGCGCCATGACCATGGCCCAGATCCAGCTGCAGGCCGCCCGCGAGGCCGACGCGGCCGATTATGCGCCGGTGGACCTGGGTTTTGCCCAGAACAAGTTCCAGCAGGCACAGGCGGCCATGGCCGGCCGCAAGTACGCCGATGCGGCCAACCTCGCCGACGAGGCCCGGGCGGATGCCGAGCTCGCGCTGGCCAAGGCGCGCCTGGGTACGGCGCGCGCCAAGATCCAGGCCAAGGTGGACGAGAACGCCCGCCTGCGTGAGCGGATGGAGCAGGCGCATCCGGAGCTTTCAGGACAGGCGCCGTCGATGCCGTCCGCGCTGCCGCCCGCGGCACCCACCGGCGACATGCCGGCGCCGTCCTCGTCGGTGCTCAACGCACCGCTGCCTGCCGCCGATGGGTTCCAGACCATGCCCCAGAACGGCACTCCTCCCGCCGCCGCCCAGCAGGGAGACCAGCCATGAAGCGTTTGACGATCCTGTTGGCAGGTGCGGTGCTTGCCCTGGGCAGCAGCATGGGCCGAGCGGCGAACGACGACATCGACGTGAGCCGGCTTAGCGGTAGCCTGGATCAGCTGGCCAACGATCCCGTGCTGGGGCATTACGCCCAAGCCGAGCAGGCGCGTGCGCGCGACGCGCTGGCCCAGCTTACCCAGGCGAGCTCCCGGGAGCGGCCACACGCCTTGTATCTGGCCGAGCGCCGGGTCGATCTGGCCCGTGCGGCAGCGCAGTTGCAGGACGCGCAGGCCAAGCTGGCGCAGCTCGACCGCGAGCACGACCAGATCATGCTCGAATCGGCCCGTCGCGATGCCGAGGCGGCCAGGCTGGAGCTGGAGCGGCAGCGCCTGCAGTACCAACTGGCGCAGGAGGAAGCGGCGCGCCTGCAGCAGCAGGGCATGGAGGCCACCCAGGCCGCCGAGCAGGCCAAGGCCGAGGCCGAGCGCGCGCGCAAGCTGGCGGCTGCGCAAAGCCGCGTGGCCAACGCAGCCAAGCGCGAGGCGGCGCTGGCGGCTCAGGCGGCGCGCGCTTTGCGCTCGCAGATGCAGGACGGGGACACGCCACCGCCGGCCACCAAGCCGCGGAAGAAGGGCAAACCCTGAGCCGGACGCGCGCCAGCACGGCAGCTGGCGCGCAAGCGGGCGGTATCGGGCAACAAGCTGTTTTGACAGGCTTTTGTGCCACGTGTTCATTGCATCAGGCATGCCAGCTATCGCCCTTGCGGGGCCCGGCTGGCCGGAGTAGCGTCGGTCATCCACGCGGCACCAGCGCCGCGTGGATCACTGACCTGACGCATGCGCTCATTCCTTCGAATTCCAGTCATCTCCGCGCCGATTGCCATCGGCGTGGGGATGACGCGCATGCGTCACACCGCCACGGGCGCACCGGTCACGCGCCCGCTTGCATTGCGAGGAGGTCGCTCATGTTCGAAAACCAGCAGCGTGATGATGTCGAGGCATTGCTGAAGGCCGATGCGGAGTTCCGCCGCCTTTACCAGCGTCACCGGGAACTCGACAGCAAAGTGCACGACGCCGATATCGGCGTGCTCCCGATCCCCGAGGCCAAGCTCTCGGTCATGAAACGCGAGAAGCTTTACGCCAAGGATCGACTGCAGCGCATCTGGGACGCACGTATGCAGCGACGACACTGATTCACCCTGGTTCGACATGCGCGGCCCGGCTTTCCTGAAGAAAGCCGGGCCGTTTCCGTTTGAGCTGTCTCAATCCGGGTGGTGGAAGTGCTCGGTTATCATGGCCGCTCTGCAGCGTCGGCTCGCTTGCCGCCCACTTCCCGCCAAACGGAGTTTTCATGACGGTTCACCAGAGCGTCCTCGAGTTGATCGGCCACACGCCCATGGTGCGCGCCAACCACCTGGACACGGGTGTGTGCGAGCTGTTCCTCAAGCTCGAGAGCGCCAACCCGGGCGGCTCGATCAAGGACCGCATCGGCCTGTCGATGATCGAGGGTGCCGAGAAGGCCGGGAAGATCCAGCCCGGCGCCACGCTGGTGGAGGGCACCGCTGGCAATACCGGCATCGGCCTGGCGCTGGTCGCACAGCAGAAGGGCTACAAGCTCATCCTGGTGGTGCCGGACAAGATGAGCCGCGAGAAGATCTTCAACCTCAAGGCGATGGGCGCCGAAGTGGTGCTGACGCGCTCGGACGTGGCCAAGGGTCATCCCGAGTACTACCAGGACATGGCCGAGCGGATCGCCCGGGAAACCCCCGGCGCCTACTTCATCAACCAGTTCGGCAACCCGGACAACCCGCGCGCGCACTACGAGACCACCGGCCCGGAGATCCTCGAGCAGATGGATGGCAAGGTCGACGCCATCGTGTTCGGCTGCGGCTCGTCCGGCACCATGACCGGGCTGTCGCGCTACTTCGCCGAGCATTCGCCGCAGACCGAGCTGATCCTGGCTGACCCGGTGGGCTCCATCCTCGCCCAGTACATCAACGAGGGCGTGCTCTCGACCAAGTCCGGCAGCTGGATGGTGGAAGGCATTGGCGAGGATTTCCTGCCCAGCATCAGCGACTTCTCACGGGTCAAGAAGGCCTACGCGATCTCCGACAAGGAGAGCTTTCTGGCCGGCCGCGAGTTGCTGGCCAAGGAGGGCGTGCTGGGCGGCTCGTCCGCGGGCACGCTGCTGGCGGCGGCGCTCAAGTACTGCCGTGAGCAGACCACGCCCAAACGGGTGGTGTCGATCGTCTGCGACACCGGCAACAAGTACCTGTCGAAGATGTACAACGACTACTGGATGCTCGACAACGGTTTCCTCGAGCGCGAACAGCACGGCGACCTGCGCGATCTGCTGCTGCGCCCGTTCGCCCAGCGCGACACCATCGTGGTGGGGCCGAACGAGCTGCTGATGACGGCCTACACGCGCATGAAGCTGTACGACGTCTCGCAGTTGCCGGTGATGGACGGCCAGCAGCTGGTGGGCATCCTGGACGAGTCGGACGTGCTGATGCAAGTGCACGCGGACCAGTCGCGTTTCCGTGAGGCGGTGTCCACCGCCATGATCACCACCTTGCAGAAGATCGACGTGCACTCGCCGATCGAGGCCCTGCTGCCGGTATTCGATCGCGGCCTGGTGGCCATCGTCATGGACGGCGAGCGGTTCATGGGCCTGATCACGCGGATCGACCTGCTCAACTACCTGCGCCGGCGCGTGCCCTGAGCGCGACGGCCTGCCGCCGGTCCGAAACAGGCCACGGCCGCGCCATGAAAGGGCGTTGGAATGATCGGTTGCCAGCATGCCGCGGCATTGCGGGTGTTGGCGCCCAGTCTCTCTAAGAAGGACACCAGAACATGTGTGGAATCGTTGCAGCCGCGGCCCAGCGTGACGTGGCTCCCTTGCTGATCGCCGGCCTGAAGGCGCTGGAATACCGTGGCTACGATTCGGCCGGTCTGGCCGTCCTTGACGGTGGCGCGATCCAGCGCGTGCGCGCCAAGGGCAAGGTGCGCGAGATGGAGGCGCTCTATCTCGCCGATCCGCTCCCTGGTGGCACCGGCATCGCGCATACCCGCTGGGCCACGCACGGCGTGCCCAGTGAGGCGAATGCTCATCCGCACATCGCCGGCCGCGTGGCGCTGGTGCACAACGGCATTATCGAGAACTACGCCGGTCTGCGTTCCGCGCTGCAGGCAGCAGGCCATGTCTTTACTTCCGAAACCGATACCGAAGTTATCGCCGCACTCATCGAGTCGCGGCTTGAGCAGGGCGGAACCCTGCGCGAGGCCGTGCTTGCCGTGGTGCGCGAGCTGGAAGGTGCCTATGCCATCGCGGTAATCAGCCGCGACGAGCCCGGCCACGTCGTGGGTGCGCGCCGCGGCGCGCCGCTGCTGGTGGGCGTCGGCATCGGCGAGAACTTCCTGGGCTCCGATGCGCAGGCGCTGATCCAGGTCACCAACCGGATGATCTACCTGGAGGAAGACGACGTGGTGGAGATCACGCGCGACAGCGTGCAGATCTTCGATATCGCCGGTGAGTCGGTGGACCGTGCGGTGCATGAGAGTGAGCTGTCCAGCGACGCGGTGGAGCGTGGCGAGTATCGCCATTACATGCAGAAGGAGATCTTCGAGCAGCCACGCGCCGTGGCGGACACGCTGGAGTCGCGCCTGGGTCCGCACGGTGTGCTGCCGAACATCTTCGGCGTGGGCGGCGACGAGCTGCTGGCGAACGTGCAGGGCATCCACATCGTGGCCTGCGGCACCAGCTATCACGCAGGCCTGGTGGCGCGTTACTGGATCGAGGAATTCGCCCGCCTGCCGGTGAGCGTCGAGGTAGCCAGCGAATATCGCTATCGCGACGTGGTAGTGCCGGCTAACACGCTGTTCGTCGCAATTTCTCAGTCCGGCGAAACGGCCGACACGCTTGCGGCGATGCGCGAGGTGAAGCGCCGCGGCTACCTCGGTACGCTAGCCATCTGCAATGTGCCCGAATCGTCGGTGGTGCGCGAAGCCGACCTCAAGCTGATGACCCGGGCCGGTCCGGAAATCGGCGTGGCGTCGACCAAGGCGTTCACCACCCAGCTCACCGCGCTCGCGCTGCTTACGCTGCAACTGGCGCAGCATCGCGGCCTGGGCGAAGCCCGTCACGCCGATCTCTGCGCCCAGCTCACGCACCTGCCTCGCGCGATCGAAAGCGCGCTGGCGCTGGAGCCGCAGGTCATCGAGCTGGCCGGGCGCTTTATCCATCGTCAGCACGCACTGTTCCTCGGGCGCGGTGCGCAGTATCCGGTGGCGCTGGAAGGCTCGCTCAAACTCAAGGAAATCTCCTACATCCATGCCGAAGCCTATCCGGCGGGCGAGCTTAAGCACGGCCCGCTGGCGCTAGTGGATGAGGAAATGCCGGTGGTGGCCGTGGCCCCGAGCGGTCCGCTGCTCGACAAGCTCAAGTCCAACCTGCAGGAGGTGAAGGCGCGCGGCGGCGAGCTGATCGTGTTCGCCGCGGGCGATGCCGGCACGGAAGTTCACGAGGGCTCCGGCGTGACGCTGCATGTGGACGCCGCCGGGGACTTCATCGCCCCCGCCGTGTTCACCATCCCGCTGCAGTTGCTCGCCTATCACGTGGCCGTCCTGCGCGGCACCGACGTCGACCAGCCGCGGAATCTCGCCAAGTCGGTGACGGTCGAATAAGTCGACCTGCTCCATGATCGAGAAACTGATCGCCGCGATTGCCGGCTTCGTCATCGGGGTGATCTCGCACCTCCAGTACGCCGGCATCGCGTTGCTTATGGCGATCGAGAGCGCGTGCGTGCCGTTGCCGTCGGAGATCATCATGCCCTTTTCGGGCTATCTGGTTTCCCGCAGCGAACTGGTGTTGTGGGAGGTCGCCGTCTCAGGCGCCGTGGGTTGTGTGCTCGGGTCCTGGCTGGCCTATGCGGTCGGTGCGTGGGGCGGCCGGCCGCTGGCCGAGCGCTACGGTCGTTACCTGCTGGTTTCGAAGCGCGATCTGGATCTGGCCGATCGCTGGTTCCAGCGCCACGGCGACATCACCATCCTCCTCGGCCGACTGTTGCCTGTGGTACGCACGTTCATCGCGTTCCCCGCTGGCGTCGCGCGGATGCCGCTGTGGCGTTTCACCGCCTACACCTTTCTCGGCTCGCTGATCTGGTGCTGGGGGCTGGCCTGGATCGGGCTGAAACTCGGCGAACACTGGAATACGTTGGGTGTCTACTTCCACCGCTTCGATGCGCTGATCGGCGTGCTGATCGCGGTGGGCCTCGTGTTCTACGTATGGCGGCACGTGCGACATCAGCGTCGCGGTTGAGCCCTCCGCGGCAACCGCCAAGGGCAAAAAATCGAAGGAATCAAAGCCGCATGAAGTGCTTCAAAGCCTACGACATCCGTGGGCGTCTCCCGGACGAACTGAATGGCGACATCGCTTATCGCATCGGCCGTGCTTTCGCCGAAACGGTCGGGCAGGGCGCCGTGGTGGTTGGTTATGACGTTCGCCTCGACAGCCCGACACTGGCCGAGGCACTCGGCCGAGGGTTGACCGAGGGCGGCTGTGACGTCATCGACATCGGGCTGTGCGGCACCGAAGAGGTGTACTTCCAGACGTCCCATCGTGGCGTGGCCGGCGGCATCATGGTGACCGCCAGCCACAACCCGATCGACTACAACGGCATGAAGCTGGTGCGCGAAGATGCGCGCCCGATCAGCGGGGACACCGGCCTACGCGAGATCGAGCGCAAGGTGGAGGCCAATGCATTCGAAGCTCCGGCGTTGCCGGAGGGAGCAGTGACGCGCGACCACGACAAGTCTGCCTACATCAACCATCTGCTGGGCTATATCGACATCGCCCAGCTGCAACCGCTGAAGATTGTGGTCAATGCCGGCAATGGCGGGGCCGGGGCAGTGATCGATCTGCTGGCGGCGCACCTGCCGTTCGATTTCGTGCGTATCCATCATGTTCCTGATGGCACGTTTCCGAACGGCATCCCCAACCCGTTGCTTCCCGAGAACCGCCAAGCGACCGCGCAGGCGGTGATCGAGCACGGTGCGGACTTGGGTATTGCCTGGGACGGGGACTTCGACCGCTGCTTCCTGTTCGATGCAGCAGGCCGTTTCATCGAGGGCTATTACATCGTGGGCCTGCTCGCGGCCCAGCTGCTGGAAAAGCATCGGGGGGCGAAGATTATTCACGATCCGCGCCTGACCTGGAACACCGTCGACATGGTGCAGGCCGCCGGTGGCGTAGCGATCGAGAGCAAGACCGGCCATGCCTTCATCAAGGAGCGCATGCGTAGCGAAGACGCGGTCTACGGCGGCGAGATGAGCGCGCACCACTATTTCCGCGATTTCGCCTATTGCGATTCTGGCATGATCCCGTGGCTGCTGGTGGCCGAGCGCATGTGCCGCACCAGGCAGTCGCTGGCGCAAATGCTGGACGAGCGCATGCGTGCGTTCCCGTGCAGCGGCGAGATCAATTTTCGCGTGAGTGACGCGGCGGCCACGGTGAAACGCGTCTTGGCGTTCTATGCCGACCAGCAGCCGACGCTGGAGCGCATCGACGGTGTCAGCGCCTCGTTCGGCAACTGGCGTTTCAACCTGCGCTCCTCCAACACCGAGCCCCTGCTGCGGCTCAACGTGGAAGCCCGGGGCGACGAAGCGCTGATGCGGGCGAAAACTGCCGAGCTGGAGGCGCTGATCGTCGAACCGGCCAATCGCTGAGATCATCAGCCTTGATGCGGCTGTAGGAGCCTGCTTGCAGGCGATGCTCTGGCTCCTAAGGCACATTGAGGCGAAAAGCATCGCCTGCGAGCAGGCTCCTACGACAGCAGGTTGCAGTCACTGCGCTTATTGGTAGCGCTGACTCTCAGGCGCGTCCGTAGACGTCGTCGAAGCGGACGATGTCGTCTTCGCCCAGGTAGCTGCCGGACTGCACCTCGATCAGCTCCAGCGGCACCTTGCCCGGATTGCGCAGGCGATGGGTGCTGCCCAGCGGAATGTAGGTGCTCTGGTTCTCGCCGAGAAGGAACACCTTCTGGTCGCAGGTCACCTCCGCGGTGCCGGAGACCACGATCCAGTGCTCGGCGCGGTGGTGGTGTTTTTGCAGGCTCAGGCTCGCGCCCGGTTTGACCACGATGCGCTTCACCTGGAAGCGCTCGCCGGCCTCCAGCGAGTCATAGCTGCCCCACGGGCGCTGTACCACACGGTGCAGCGAATGCTCGCTGCGGCCGGAGGACTTGAGCTGGTCGACGATCTTCTTCACGTCCTGCGCGGCATCGCGGTGAGCCACCAGGGTGGCATCCGGCGTGGTCACCACGATGAGATTGTCCACGCCCACGGCGGCGATCAAGTGCCGCTCATGCGAGCGCAGCAGGCTGTTGTGCGTGTTCACCGTAAGTGTGTCGCCTTCGCGCAGGTTGCCGTCGGCGTCACGCTCGCCAGCCATCCACAGTGCCGACCATGAGCCAATGTCGCTCCATCTGCAGCTCACCGGCAGCACTGCGGCGCGCTGGGTCTTCTCCATCACGGCGTAGTCGATCGAGTTGTCAGGCACTGCCGCGAACAGCCCGCCATCGATGCGCACGAAGTCCAGATCAGCCCTGGCCGAGGCGTACGCCACGCGCACCGCCGCCAGCATCTGCGGCGCGTGTTTGCCCAGCTCCTCCAGATAGCGCGCCGCCTTGAACAGGAACATGCCCGAGTTCCAGTCGTAGCCGCCATCGGCCACATAACCCTCGGCGGTGGCGGCATCGGGCTTCTCCACGAAGCGCTCGACGCGGAAGCCACCTTCCGGCAAGGCCTCGGCCCGGCGGATGTAGCCGAAGCCGGTTTCCGGACGGTCTGGCCGAATGCCGAAAGTGACCAGCCAGCCGGCTTGCGCCAAGGGGAGCGCGCGGGTCACGGCATCCACGAACTGCTCGCCGTCGCCGATCAGGTGGTCTGCCGGCAAGACGAGCAGCATCGCTTCCGCATCGCGCGCCAGTGCATGCATGGCACCCAGCGCGATAGCCGGCGCGGTGTTGCGCGCGCAGGGCTCAAGCAGGATCGCCGCTCCATTTACCCCGCTCTGCAGCAGCTGTTCGGCGGCCAGGAAGCGGTGGTCTTCACTGGCCACCACGATCGGCGCCTGCACTGCAGGAAGGTGCTGCGTGCGTGCCACCGTCTGTTGGAAGAGCGTCTCGCGGCCGGCCAGAGCGAGGAATTGCTTGGGGAGGTTACGTCGCGATACCGGCCACAGGCGCGTACCGCTGCCGCCGCTGAGGATGAGGGGGATCAACATGGGGTCCACTTCCTGAAGGCGCTATCGCCAGGTCCGGCCATAGAAGGGCCGGATTGTCCCGCAGCCCGCGCGGGGGCGCTACACCGGTCGCCCGCTCAATCCGCGCGCAAGGCGTCGATCACTGCTGGCAACGCCGCTCGCCAAGCCGGCGGGGTATAGCCGAAATGCTGGGCCATGCCCTCGTTGGCCAGCACCGACCAGGCGGGCCGCCGCGCCGGCGTGGGGAACTGCTCGGTGCCGATGGGGTTCACCCTTGGTGCCCGCGCAAGCAGACTGGCCGCGACAGCGTCATCGAAGATCGCTTCGGCAAACCCATGCCAGCTCGTGTGGCCGGAAGCCACCAGGTGATGAACACCCTCCATCCGCGCACGGGCACGCGCATCGGCCGGTAGCCAAGTGTCCAGCGCGGCGAGTGTTCCGGCGACGATGATGTCGGTACTGGTCGGGGCGCCGACCTGGTCGGCCACCACGTTCAACGTGTCGCGCTCTGCAGCGAGCCGCAACATCGTGCGCAGGAAGTTGTGGCCATACGGCGCATAGACCCAGGCCGTGCGGAAGATCAGATGCGGCGCGCCACTCTCGCGCAGCGCGATTTCCCCGGCCAACTTGCTGCGGCCGTAGGCGCCCAGCGGGGCGGTTGGCGCATCGACGGGATAGGGCGCGGTAGCGGAGCCATCGAACACGTAGTCGGTGGAGTAGTGCACCACCAGCGCGCCATGTGCCGCCGCCCAGCGGCCGAGCACGCCGACCGCCTCGCCGTTAATCCGGCCGGCGAGCGATTCCTCCTGTTCGGCGCGGTCGACGGCCGTGTAGGCCGCCGTGTTGATGATCACGTCCGGCCGGACACGGTCGAGCAGGGCAGGCAGGGACTCTGGCGCCGCAAGATCCGCCGTCTCCGCCGAGCGGCCATCGAAAAGGCAGCCGTCGCGCGTAGCGACCACTAGCTCGCCACGTGCCGCCAGTCCGCCCTGTGCGACGAAGCTGCGGCCCAGTTGGCCGTTGCCACCGAGCAGCAGGAACCTCATGCGGTGTAGTCCGGCAGGCGATCGGCGGGGACGTCGGCAAGCAGCGGCGTCTTGCTGTCCTTGTCGGACAACAGCGGCTCGCCGATCGGCCAGTCTATGCCCAGCGCGGGATCGTTCCAGCGGATGCCGGCGTCGGCCTTGGCGTCGTAGAGGGCCGTGCACTGGTAAGCGAAGGTGGCGTGCTCCGACACCACGCAAAACCCATGGGCGAACCCTTCGGGAATCCAGAAGTGGCGATGATTTTCGGCGGTGAGCATCACGCCAGTCCACTGGCCGAAGGTGGGCGAGCCGCGGCGGATGTCCACGGCTACGTCGTACACCTCGCCCTCCAGCACGCTGACCAGTTTGCCCTGCGGATTCGGCCACTGGTAATGCAGGCCGCGCAGCACGCCGCGCGCCGAGCGCGAGACGTTGGACTGCACGAAGCGGCGATCGATGCCCGCCTCACGGTACTTCGCTTCGTTGTAGCTCTCGTAGAAAAAGCCACGGGCATCGCCGAACACCTGCGGTTCGATCACTACCGCGCCGGGGAGGCGCGTCTTGACCACTTTCATCGGGCGTGACCTTCCTCGACCAGCTTGCGCAGGTACTGCCCGTAACCTGTTTTTGCCAGCGGCTCGGCAAGCTTCAGCAGCTGCGCGTCATCGATCCAGCCGTGCAGATGAGCGATCTCTTCCGGACAGCAGACCTTGAGCCCCTGGCGGTTCTCGATGGTCTCGATGTAGTTACCCGCTTCCATCAGCGACTCGTGCGTGCCCGTGTCGAGCCAGGCGAAGCCGCGGCCGAGCTGCTCTAGATGCAGCGAACCATCTTCGAGGTAGCAGCGGTTGAGGTCGGTGATCTCCAGTTCGCCGCGCGGCGATGGCTTCAGCGAGGCGGCGTAATCGCACACGCGGGCGTCGTAGAAATACAGCCCAGTGACCGCGTAGGGTGATTTCGGCTTGGCCGGCTTCTCCTCCAGGCCAACCACCCTTCCGGCCGCGTCGAACTCGGCCACGCCGTAGCGCTCCGGATCCTTCACCCAATAGCCGAATACGGTCGCGCCGTGTTCAAGTGCATTGGCACGACGCAGGCTCTCGGTGAGGCCGTGGCCGTAGAAAATGTTGTCGCCCAGCACCAGGCAACTCGGGTCACCGCCGATGAAGTCGCGACCGATCAGGAAGGCCTGGGCCAACCCGTCTGGCGAGGGCTGCACGGCATACTGCAGGTTCATGCCCCACTGCGAGCCGTCGCCCAGCAAGCGCTGGAACAGCGCCTGTTCGTGCGGCGTGTTGATGATCAGCACGTCGCGGATGCCGGCCAGCATCAGGGTGGCCAGCGGGTAGTAGATCATCGGCTTGTCGTACACCGGCAGCAGCTGCTTGCTCACCGCCTGGGTGATCGGATACAGCCGGGTGCCCGAGCCACCAGCGAGGATGATGCCCTTGCGCTTGGTGCTCATGAGCCCAACCGCTCCATGCGGTAGCTGCCATCCAGCACGCGTTGTACCCAGGGCTGATGGTCGAGGTACCAGTCCACGGTCTGCGCAATGCCGCTCTCGAAGGTTTGCGAGGGCTTCCAGCCCAGCTCGCGTTCGAGCTTGCTGGCATCGATGGCGTAGCGCCGGTCGTGGCCCGGGCGGTCCTTGACGTAAGTGATGAGCGACTCGCGCTTGCGCCCGTCCGCCAACGGGCGGCGTTCGTCGAGCAGCGCGCAGATCGTCTTCACTACGGTGATGTTGGTGCGCTCGGCGTTGCCACCGACGTTGTAGGTTTCGCCCACCTGCCCGGCATCGAGCACGCGGCGAATCGCGCCGCAGTGGTCCCCCACGAACAGCCAGTCACGAATGTTCATGCCGTCGCCGTACACCGGCAGCGACTCCCCGGCGAGCGCCTTCTGGATCACCAGCGGAATCAGCTTCTCGGGAAACTGGTACGGCCCGTAGTTGTTCGAGCAGTTGGTGGTGAGTACCGGCAGGCCGTAGGTGTGGTGGAACGCACGCACCAGGTGGTCGGAGGCCGCCTTGGAGGCCGAATAGGGCGAGTTCGGCGCGTAAGGCGTGGTCTCGGTGAACTTGCCATCGGTACCGAGCGAGCCGTAGACCTCGTCGGTCGACACATGCAGGAAGCGGAAGTCATTGCGCACCTCGCCTTCCAGCGAGCGCCAGTAGTCGCGCGCGCATTCCAGCAGCCCCAGCGTGCCGACCACGTTGGTCTCCACGAAGGCGGCGGGGCCGTCGATCGAGCGGTCGACGTGTGACTCGGCTGCGAAGTTCACGATCGCCTCGGGCCGATGCTCGGCCAGCAGGCGGGAAATCAGGGTGCGGTCGCCGATATCGCCCTGGATGAATGTATGGGCCGGGTTGCCGTGCAGGGAAGCCAGGGTGTCGAGGTTTCCCGCGTAGGTAAGCTTGTCCAGGTTCACCACGCGAAGGCCGTCGGCAATCGCCTGCAGCACGAAATTGGCACCAATGAAGCCCGCGCCACCCGTGACTAGAAGAGTTTTCATGAGGTCTCGAACTGCTCGTCCATGGGGGGCTTATTGTGGCATGGCCCGGCTGGCGCGACAGGGCGTCGCCATGGCCCGATTCATCAAAAACGGTCGTTGGCGGTTAATATGGCGGGTCATTTCTGCCCACCCGCCTTGATTCGAGCTCATGACCAAAGCAACCAAGCACACCCGGGGACTCGGTACGCGCGCGATTCACGCGGGACAACACCCCGACCCAGCCACCGGCGCCATCATGACGCCGATCTATGCGACCTCCACGTACGTGCAGGAGAGCCCGGGAAAGCACAAGGGCTACGAATACTCGCGCACGCAGAACCCCACCCGAATGGCCTACGAGCGCTGCGTGGCAGACCTGGAGGGCGGCGTGGCCGGTTTCGCGTTCGGCTCGGGGCTGGCAGCCGCGGCCACGGTGCTGGATCTGCTCGATTCCGGCAGCCATGTGATCGCGATGGACGACCTTTACGGAGGTACCTACCGACTGTTCGAACGGGTGCGCCGACGGTCGGCCGGGCTGGATTTCAGCTTTATCGACCTCAACGACAGCAAGGCGCTGAAGGCCGCGCTCAAGCCCAACACGCGGATGATCTGGGCGGAAACGCCGACCAATCCAATGCTCAAGCTGGTCGACCTGGCCAAGGTCGCAGCTTTTGCCAAGAAGCACGGTCTGATCCTGGTGGTGGACAACACCTTTTGTTCGCCGATGCTGCAGCGCCCGCTGGAGTTTGGGGCGGACCTAGTGCTGCACTCCGCCACCAAGTACCTCAATGGCCATTCCGACATGGTTGGGGGCATCGTTGTTGCCGGCAGCAAGGAACTAGCAGAGCAGATGGGTTTCCTGCAGAACTCGGTCGGCGCCGTCGCGGGTCCGTTTGACGCGTTTCTGGCCATGCGCGGCCTGAAAACCTTGCACCTGCGCATGAAGGCCCATTGCGCCAGCGCGCTGGAACTCGCGCGCTGGCTGGAAAAGCACCCGGCGATCGAGCGCGTGATCTATCCGGGGCTGAAGAGCCATCCGCAACATGCGTTGGCCAAGCGCCAGATGGACGGCTTCGGCGGAATCATCAGCGTCGAGGTAAAGGGCGGTCTGAAAAAAGCTCGCCGCATGCTTGAGCGGTGCGAGCTATTCGCGCTGGCCGAGTCGCTGGGTGGCGTGGAGAGCCTCATTGAGCATCCAGCCATCATGACTCACGCCTCGGTGCCGGCAGCCAACCGCAAGCGGCTGGGCATAAGCGAGGGGCTGGTTCGACTGTCAGTCGGCGTCGAGGATCTGGCCGATCTTCGCGCGGAATTGAACTTCGCGCTGACTTGAAGGCTGCGATCGAACGGCCGACGGCTGAGCACGTGACATTCAATGCTCACGCTCGTTAGCCGACGGAAAAAGCTCACTGTCCGCCGACCGGATTCGGCAGGTATTCAATCAAGATGAACTCAGCCTATCGTCTTCTAGACCCGCTGTCGCCTTATCGCGCTCTGCGGCGTCACTTTGCGCTGGTGACGCAGATGGCGCGACGTGATGTCGCCGGCCGCTACCGCGGGTCTTTCATGGGATTGTTCTGGTCTTTCTTCAATCCGCTTCTGATGCTCATGATCTACACGTTCGTTTTTGGCGTGATTTTCAAGTCGCGCTGGAACGCACAGGTTGCCGGGCATTTCCAGTTTGCAGTCATCCTTTTCGCGGGACTGAACATCAACTCGATGTTCGCGGAGTGCGCCAATCGGGCGCCGACGCTTATTGTCGAGAACACCAATTTCGTTAAAAAAGTGGTGTTTCCTCTGGAAATCCTGTCCTGGAGCGTGCTCGGCTCAGCACTGTTCCATTTGATGATCTCGACAACGGTGCTGCTCCTGATTTCAATGCTTTCGAACGGTGGCACGATAGTCTGGACCGTCCTGCTTTTCCCCGTAGTCGTGGCCTGTTTCGTTCCGTTCGTAGCCGGCACGATCTGGTTGCTCGCTTCCTTGGGTGTGTTTCTGCGGGATTTGAAGCAAGCCATTGGCATCATCACGACCATGCTGATGTTCCTGGCGCCGATTATGTATCCGCGTGAGGTTATCCCACCGCAGTATAGGGATCTGCTCTATATCAACCCGCTGACTGTCATTGTCGAGGCTTCGCAGGACGTTCTGGTTTGGGGGCGCATACCCGAGTGGAACCATTTGGCAATCTATCTAGTAGTCGCCTGTTTATTCGCCTGGGGTGCATTTGCCTGGTTCGAGCGTACTAGGAAGGGGTTCGCCGATGTCCTCTGAGGCGATCAGCATCCATGTCAATCAGCTTGGCAAACGCTACGAGATTTATGCTCAGCCGGCAGACCGGCTCAAGCAAATGCTGCTGCCGCGCATCGGGCGCCTTGTACGCAAGAGCGGGCTGGCTTATTTCAAGGAGTTTTGGGCGCTCCGCGACGTATCGTTCCAGATCCAGCGTGGTGAAACGGTTGGCATCATTGGGCGTAACGGTTCGGGCAAGTCGACCTTGCTGCAGATGGTGTGTGGCACGCTGCACCCGACCGAGGGCGGCTTGCGGGTAGATGGGCGTATCGCCGCACTGCTCGAGCTGGGTGCAGGCTTCAACCCCGACTTCACTGGTCGCGAGAATGTGTTTCTGAGCGGGCTGCTTTACGGCATCTCGGATCAGGAATTACGTAAGCGGTACCAGTCCATAGTGGAATTCGCCGAAATCGGCGACTTCATCGACCAGCCAGTGAAGACCTATTCCAGCGGCATGTATGTGCGCTTGGCCTTCGCCATCGCCGCCCATGTCGATGCGGACGTACTCGTCATTGACGAGGCGCTGAGTGTGGGTGACGTTCGTTTTACTCAAAAGTGCATGCGTTATCTGCGCGAGTTTCAAAAGCGCGGCACGCTGCTGTTCGTCAGCCACGATACCGGGGCGGTTACCAGCCTGTGCAGCCGTGCAATCTGGCTGGACGGGGGACGTATGATTGCCGATGGGAGTGCGCGCGAGGTGGTGGAGCGCTACCTGGCGGCTCAGCACGCCGCCGATCGCGCAGCTCTCGGTCAAGCTGTCGAGGTGCGTGTGCCGACGACGGCGCGTCCCGCGGATACACGCAGCGCTGAACTCGCCGCGCTCCCGGTCGACGTAGTCGATCCGCGCAAGTCGGTATTGAACGGCGACGCTTCACGGAATCTGATCGAAATCTTCGAGTTCGATACGGCACAGATCGAGAGCGAGTTCGGTGCCGGCGCTGCCCGTATTGTTGATGTGAAGCTCCTTGACGCGGATGGTATGCCTCACCGTTTGACTGCAGGCGGCGAAGTCGCCGATCTGCTGGTTGAGGCGGAGGTGTTGGAGGATCTCGACGCGCCGATCTTCGGCTTCTACGTGAAAGACCGTTTGGGGCAGCGGCTGTTCGGGGATAACACCTACATCACCTATCGCGAGCAGCCCATACGAGCTCAATCTGGTACGCGGCTTCGCGCGCACTTCCGGTTCCGGATCCCGGTACTCCCCAGCGGTGATTACTCGATCGACGTGGCGCTCGCCACCGGCATGCAGGACAACCACACGCAGCAGCACTGGATACACGACGCCCTGGCGTTCAGGGCGACTGAGAGCACGATGAGGTGCGGGTTGGTCGGAATTCCGATGCATTCCATAGAAATTGAAAGGATAGAGGTCTAGCAGATGGAATTCACGGGAGAGCGATTCGTACCTACCGAGACTGGCGAGATCCGGCACGAGCATCTGCATCGATATGCCTGGTGTGCCCGCTTGGTGCGCGGCAAAGACGTGCTGGATATTGCGTGCGGTGAGGGCTATGGCAGCGCGTTGCTTGCCGGCTATGCGCGATCAGTGACTGGCGTCGATATTGCGCAGAGCGCAGTGCAACACGCCACGCAAAAATATCGTGGGACTCCCGGACTGCGTTTCGTGACCGGCGATGCCGCGCAGATCCCCCTGGCTGATCAGAGCGTGGACGTTGTGGTCTCGTTCGAGACGATCGAACACCACAATCGCCATCGCGAGATGCTGGGCGAGATCCGACGTGTCCTGCGCCCGGGTGGCATTCTCGTCATCTCTTCGCCCAACCGAACCGTGTATTCGGAACTGGCCGGCCACCACAATGAATTCCATGTCAAGGAGCTGGACTTCGGCGAGTTCGATGCCGTGGTCCGCGAGCAGTTCCCAGAGGTGCAGTACTTCGGACAGCGCTTGGCCGTAGGCTCCTCCATTTTCACTCTGCAACCGAGCGACCAGCGAACGCTTCATGCGCTCACAGATACGGGGACAGATATCGTCGAGCGCGTCGCGACGTTGGCTGACCCGGTTTACTTCATTGCCGTTGCCGGCGCACTCGATGAGCAGACGCGTGCAATGCTGTTGCCCTCGGTGTTGTTTTCCGAGGCTGAGGATCTGTACACGCGTCACCGGGAGATTGCGCAGTGGGCAAAAGGTACCGATACGAAGCTCAGTGAGTTGGGGGAAATTTATGCGGGCTTGGTGCAGGAACACGAGGGCACGGCGAAGTGGGCCTCATCGCTGGATGTCTCGCTGACACAAGAGCGTGAACGAACCGCTACCCTGCTTGCAGAAAATGAACAGATGTCTGCACAGACCAGGACGCTGGCCGCAGAGCGCGACCAGCTCAAGGACCAAATTGCGAGGTTGGGCTCGGAGCGCGACCAGCTGGCAGACCGCCTCGCAGCGTCTGAGAGTGCATACCAAACAGTAATCGGGTCGCGATCGTGGAAATTGACGCGTCCGGTGCGCCTGGCAGGCCGCGCCCTCAGGGGCGACTGGTCTGCGATCAAAGCTGCGCTAGGTGCGCGCTATCCGCGATTCGCGCGCGCAATGGGGCGCAAGCAAGTACGGCCTCTGACAAACGTCCCTACGGGTCAGTCGCCACGTGAGATGATTGCAGGCCTCGAGTTCGTGTTACCCGATGAGCCGATCGTCTCCATCGTGATCGCGGCGTACGGCAACCTCCCGATCACGGCTGCCTGCCTGCGGTCGATCATGCGGCATCCACCGAAGGTGCCGGTTGAGGTGCTCGTGGTTGAGGACGTATCTGGCGATACCGACATCGATCTGCTCGCGGCGGTGCCCGGACTGCGTTATGAGCGCAACCCCCAAAACCTAGGTTATCTGCGTTCATGCAATCGCGCGGCCGGCTTGGCACGCGGGCGCTACCTTTATTTCCTCAACAATGACACCGAAGTCACCGAGGGCTGGCTCGATGCGATGCTTGAGCTGTTCGACCGCTTTCCCGACTGCGGCATGGTCGGGTCGAAGCTGGTCTACCCAGACGGCAGGCTGCAGGAGGCCGGGGGCATCGTGTGGAAGGATGCGAGCGCGTGGAACTACGGTCGTCTGGACGATCCCGAGCGCAGCATCTACAACTACGTCCGCGAAGCTGATTACTGCTCAGGCGCCTCGCTGCTCATCCCGGCTGAGCTGTTCGCGCGGTTGGGACGCTTCGACGAGCGCTACATACCGGCTTATTGCGAAGATTCCGACCTCGCTTTCAAGGTGCGCGAGGCAGGCCTGAAACTGTATTACCAGCCACGCTCGATGGTGGTGCATCACGAGGGCGTGTCCCACGGCACCGACGTGAACTCCGGCATCAAGGCTTATCAGGTCGAGAATCAGCAGCGCTTCCGTGAGCGCTGGCAGCACGTGCTCGATACGGAAAATCATCCCAACGGCGAGAACGTTTTCCGTGCGCGCGGACGAACCCGAAGTGCGCCAGTGCTGCTGATTGTCGACCACTATGTACCGCAGCCGGACCGTGATGCCGGGTCGCGCACCATGTGGCAATTCGTGCGCATGTTCATCCATCGCGGCTACACAGTTAAGTTCTGGCCCGAGAACCTCCACCGAGACCCCGGCTACACCGATGCCCTACAGCAGCTGGGGGTAGAAGTGGTTTATGGGGCGGAGTATCTGGGCGGTTTTGAGAAGTGGCTGAAGCAGAACGGCAAAGACATCGATGTTGTGCTGCTTAGTCGCCCGCACATAGCGGTCGATTTGCTGGACGCCGTTCGCCGCCAAACCCAAGCACCGCTGCTGTATTACGGTCACGATGTGCACTATCTGCGAATCGAGGACCAGTTGCGTCTGGACAGCGCTAACGAAGTCCTGCTGAGAGAGCGAGACAAGACGCGGCAACTGGAACATCAGGTATGGCGACGCGTGGACGCGGTTCTCTATCCGTCGGAGAGCGAGACCCAGCATGTGCGCCAGTGGCTCGATCAGCACGCTCCCGCGGTGCTCAGCATCACGGTGCCTGCCTATGCCTATCAGGACTTGGCCGAGCGGCCGGAGAGCAATCTGGCGCAACGGCGTGGCCTGATCTTCGTCGCCGGATTCGGCCACCCGCCGAATGCCGATGCCGCGGCGTGGTTTGTGCGCGAAGTGTTGCCGCTTATTCGTGCGCGTTGTCCTGAAATCGGTTTGGATCTGGTGGGTTCCAACCCGTGTGCCGAGGTCAGGGCACTGCGCGCGGCGCATATCAGCGTGACGGGCTTTGTGTCTGACGAGGAGCTGGCGCACCGTTACGCGCACGCTCGCGTAGTAGTTGCGCCCTTACGCTATGGCGGTGGCATGAAGGGCAAGGTGATCGAGGCGATGCGGTTCGGTGTGCCGTGTGTGACCACTTCCGCCGGCATCCAGGGGCTGGCGCAGGCCAGCACGTTTCTGCCGTCCTCGGACGATCCGGCCGCTTTTGCCGAACTCGTTCTGCACCTGCTTCAGGATGACGATGAGTGGCGGCGCGTATCTGCCGAAGCGCAAGCGTTTGTGCGTACTCGATTTACCGAGACAGCGCAGTGGGCGGCGTTCGAGCAGGCGATCGGCACCTCGCGCCCCGATTCTTACGGAGAAAATGCATGATCGCGCGTTCGCGAGCGCCCTTGCGATTGGGCCTAGCTGGCGGTGGCACCGACGTGTCGCCCTACTGCGACGTCTACGGCGGCAACGTCATGAACGTCACCATCGATCGATATGCCTATGCGATCGTCGCTCCCGGCGACGGGCGCCAGACATGTTTCCATGCGCTCGACGTGCGTCATGAGGAAACTTTTTCGTGCAGCGAGGGGATTGTCCCGGGCGGCGCTTTGCAACTCCTCAAGGGGGTATACGCGCGGGTTTGCCGTGACTTTCTGGACGGCGACCATCCATCACTCACGGTGAAGACCTTTTCGGATGCGCCGCCTGGCTCGGGACTCGGTTCGTCCTCAACCATGGTCGTGGCATTGCTGCAGGCGTTCGTCGAATATTTTTCACTGCCGCTAGGTGAGTATGAGGTAGCGCAGCTCGCCTATGACATAGAACGCAAGGATCTAAAACTCGCAGGTGGCAAGCAGGATCAGTACGCAGCCACTTTCGGGGGCTTCAATTTCATGGAGTTCTACGCTGACGATCGCGTGATCGTCAATCCGCTTCGCGTCAAGGACTGGGTATGGGCCGAGCTCGAAAGCTCCCTCGTGCTCTACTTCACCGGTGTGTCCAGGGCCTCGGCCGACATCATCGATCAACAGTCGCGCAACGTCGGTGCGAAGAACCAGGCCTCAATCGAGGCCATGCATCAACTGAAGCAGGAGGCGTTGCAGATGAAGGAATGCATCCTCAAGGGCGACCTGCAGCGCCTGGAGACCACCTTGCAGGCCGGTTGGGAAGCCAAGAAAAAGACCGCTACCAGCATCAGCAATCCGCTGATTGAACAGGTGGAGCGAGTGGCGTTTGCGCACGGTGCACGGGCGGCCAAAGTGTCCGGCGCAGGCGGCGGCGGGTTCATGATGTTTCTGTGCAACCCCGAGCGTCGCATCGAGCTCATCCGTGCGTTGCTTGAGCAGGGTGGTAGCACCCTCGATTTTCATTTCACCCCACATGGAGCCAGCTCATGGCGGATCAGCTGAATGCCTATATCGAAGCCGAGTTCGGCAAATCCCTCGAGCTGCTGCGGTCGATGTCGATCGATGCCGCACTTCGCGAACTGATCACGCGTGCCGTACGGTTATCCACCGACGCGCTTCGGCGCGGGAACAAGCTGTTGTTCGCGGGGAACGGCGGAAGCGCCGCCGATGCACAGCACTGGGCGGGTGAACTGGTCAGTCGTTTCCATTTCGATCGGCCAGGCCTCGCGGGCATTGCACTGACGACGGACACCAGCATTCTCACTGCCATCGGCAACGACTACGGCTACGATTATGTGTTCGCGCGCCAGGTCGAAGCGCTGGGGCGTGAGGGCGACGTGCTGTTCGCCATTTCCACCTCGGGCAACTCGAAGAACGTCGTGCGTGCCATCGAGGCCTGTCGTGTGCGGGGCATTCAGGTGGTCGGCTTCACTGGGCAGCATGGCGGCGCCATGGCCGGGCTGTGCGACATCTGTTTCCGCATGCCCTCGAACGAAACGCCAAAGATCCAGGAGGGGCACGAGTTTCTCGGTCATCTGTTGTGCGGCCTGATCGAGCAGGAGATGTTCGCCGATGGCAAGGGCTGAAGAAGCCATTGTGCTGGTGGGCGGTCTGGGCACGCGCCTGCGCGGTGTCATTCCTGACCTGCCCAAGCCGTTGGCTCCTGTCGCAGGGCGGCCTTTTCTCGCCTACCTGCTCGATCAGCTGGCTGCCGGCGGGTTGCGCCGGATCATCCTTGCCACCGGTTACATGGCGGAAAAAATCGAACAGACCATCGGCTTACACTGGGGGGGCGCAGAGATCGTCTACTCGCGGGAGTCCGAACCGTTGGGCACCGGCGGAGCTATCCGGCTGGCGGCGGCCATGGTGCAAGGCGAAGGCGTGCATCTGGCCAACGGGGATACTTTTCTGCGTTTCTCGCCGGCCGATCTGGAGTGCCGGGTGCGGGAGCTTGGCGTAGCGTTCGGGGTGGCTTTGGCGAAGGTGGCGGATGTCGGCCGCTACGGAGCGGTGGGCACTCACGAAGGGCGGGTAGTGACCTTTCAGGAAAAAGGTGGCCACGGGCCAGGCCTCATCAACGCGGGCAGCTATTTCCTCACGGCCTCGGCACTCAATGCGCTCCCCGCCATAGGAGCGTATTCGTTCGAGAGCGAGGTGTTGGTGCCCGCAAGCCGCGCCGGGAATCTGGCCTACATCGATGAGACTCGGGACTTCATCGATATAGGCGTGCCCGAAGACTTTGCCCGGGCGCAGCAATTGTTCGCAGCATGATTTCCGTCCCGCAGCCGGGTGCCTACTTACCAGACCGTCCCGCCACCCGTGGCGCCCCAGCGCTGTTTCTCGACCGGGACGGGGTCGTCAACGTCAACCATGGCTACGTGCATACGCCCGAGCGTACGCAATGGCTTCCGGGGATCTTTGAGCTTTGCGGCCTCGCCCGTCAGGCAGGGTATCTGCTGGTTGTGGTGACCAATCAGGCGGGCATTGCCCGGGGCTACTACAGCGAGGCCCAGTTCCTGGATTACACGCGCTGGGTGCACGGCCAGTTCGCTGCGCGTGGAGTGCCCCTCGATGCCACCTTATACTGTCCACACCACCCCACGGCAGGGCTAGGAGAGCTTTGCGTGGATTGTGAGTGTCGCAAGCCGCGCCCTGGCATGTTTCTGGCGGCAGCGAGTCTGCTCGACATCGCGATGGATAAGTCATTGATGGTGGGCGACCAAGATACTGATCTGGTCGCGGCCTCACGCGCTGGCGTCAAGACCGGGTTTCTGGTGGAGCTTGGAACAGTCGAGCCATTCGCTCCGGCTATTGCCTGGCTACAGCAAGATGGAACGATGCTTCCTCGCTGATAGAGACTCACGAAACATAGCGGTTCCACACCCATGAGCTCGGCATGAAGAAATTGAATCTATGCGGAAATGGACCGCTCGAACTCTTCAGAATGTCCGGGTCGATGCAAGGCCGTGGCTTCGACCTCTCCGTGGATCGGGTATCACTCCACGGGCCAAGCGCCAGGTGGGAAGTGTGCTGAAGATGTGGTCGGCGCAGCCCACTAACCTCCCTCGACGGGGATAGCTCATCTTTGCGCGCAGAGAGTGGTTACCATCGTCCTACGCGCCAGCAGTTTGCCGTTGTGGTCAGTGAGGTCAAGCGTCGATCCATCGGCCATCCATTTGCCGGTCACGGTTTCACCGAGCGGTGCGCCGCTGAACCAGAGCTTCGGCGCGTTGCCCGCCCCATGCACAAAGATCTTGATGGATTTGTGCGTACTAGAGGCTGCGTTCCACCGGACATGCACTCGGACGTTGGGGCCTTGGCACACGGGAAAGGAAGCCGGCGTGAGCTCAAGAGAGGCGTGGCGGCCCGCAGCGGTGACACCGAAGAAAAAGATCACCGAGCTGGTGATGACGTAGGCTGCGCTAGACAGCCAGAAGTGACCATTCCGCGTGAGGCGCGGCAGATGCATAGTGATCCTCATCTTGCTTGCTTAGTGCCGTCTCGCAGTCGGCCATTCAGGTAAAGGCGGGCGGCAGAGTAAATGCCTTCGGTAGCGGCCTCAGCCTGCCCCGGATCCGCTAGCTGCTGCTCCGCCTTCCCGGTCAACTGGTAATAGAGGGGAGGGCGGATCCCTGCGGCACCAAGAATTTCGCCGCCCAACATCCACGAGTAGATGTGCTTCGTGGTCTGCGTCGATCGGTCGCCCACGATGAACCACGGGACAAACTGATCTGGTCCGGACTGGCCATTGTCGAAGCCGCTGTCGTAGACGTGCTGTAGGCCAGGCAGGTGATCGCCATAGAAGACCAGGATATAGGGGCGCTTGCGGGCTTCCAGGAAGCTCCACAGTCGCCCAAGTTGCTGGTCGGCATCTTCGATGTGATACATATAATTGCGATATTCGCGGATGCCTTTTGAGCCGAGACCCTCGGGTGCGGCGATCGCGTCCCTGCGGTGAGGATCCCCCACCGGAACTTTCATGTACGGCCCATGGCCCTCGATGCTGATGGCAAACACGAGCGTTGGTTTCGTGGCGTCCTGAAGCTTGGCCATGATCTGATCAGTCATGGCCGAATCGGCGAAGTACCACCCTTCGCGTGCTGCGTTCTTTGGGAACTCAGCCGCCGTCACGAACTGGTCGAACCCGATGGACTTGAAGGCCTTGGCCCGGTTCCAGAAATTGCCAGCATTGCCGTGGATGGCGACCGTGGCGTAACCCGCATTGCGCGCAACGCGCACCAAACTGGGTATTTTGGGCTTGGTGATCTGTAGATAAGGGAAGCCGATGTCCGGATAGGCGGCCATTGGAATGCCCGTGAGCACCTCAAACTCGGTCCTCAGCGTACCACCGCCGAAAGTGGGCGGCTTCATGGTGCCGCCAAGTCCGGTGGCCAAAGCCCGCTTCAAGTTCGGCAGCTCCGCGTCTGTGCTGCCGACATTCTTGAGAATGGACGTATCGAAGAACGACTCGCTCTGGATGACGACGATGTCCGGCGTAGTTCCTACGGTCAACGGCGCGGCGGCCGGAGGGCTAGGCAAGGAGCGCAATTCCTTCACGGCGGCGGTGTCGACCGGAACCTTCAGCGCTCGAATACGTTCGGCGCTGGTGTAAGCGATGGAGCTCAGCAGGCCGGAGTGGAGGATGCTGTCCATGGGGGCCCAGGCCACAACGCGCAGGGCGTTCGCGTTGTACACGCGTCCTACCCAGCCCGCTCCAGCTCCAAGGCCGTACATGGAGGCCAGCGAAGCAAGGGCGATTGCCAGCCGGGAAAAACTCCTTGGCGGGAAATATGATGTCTCTCGCCTTATCGCCCAGACGATCAGCGCGACGAGCGCCACGAGTACCGCTGTCGCGGCATACCAGCCCCCTACGTAGTTCGCCAGCAGCTCGAGTGTGGCCACGTGCATATTTCGCAGGATGTAGACGTCGCTGAACAGCACCGGCGTGTGCAGGTACCGAAGCTTCAGCGCATTGGCGGCATAAATCGCGCCCAGCAGCGCCGCCGAGAGAGCGGTCGACAGCACAATCCGGTTACACAACGCCAACAGGAACAGGAAGACGGCTATGGCCGGTATGGCGTTAACCACGTACCCGTAGGTGAACGCGTAAGAGTCCAGCGCGACGCCGATGGACTGGCGATCGGCCATCCATGCGAGCTGAAGAAGCACCAAGCAGAGTAGAGCAATCCAGGCCAACCGCTTAGCGCCTCTTAGAAACGCGGCGCCTCCTTCAAAACTGTTCAAACTCATCTCCCATCAATGGAAGGGGAGGGCACTGCGGGGAGCTGGTCGCCCATCACAGGCCCCGACTCCAGCCGGTCGGCTAGTGAAGACCCGTGCTTGGGCCGGTGAGGCTCAACAAAGAAAGGTCCGTCTCAGCAGGAGACGCCGACAGCAAACGCACAAACACCGGATCGGTTTACCCGAAGATGCGCTCACCGAGCCAACGGGCGAGTACGGGACTTACGCCACATTGGACAAGTCAGCAGTCCACCGACGTCCCCCCGCGTTGAGTAGCGGGACGGTTTAGAGTCCGGAATTACTTTAACTGCTTCGCGTAGGCGGCGGGTGTCAGCCCGCCCAACGCCTTCTTCGGTCGCTCCTCGTTGTATTCCCGCCGCCAGCGTTCGATCTCGGTGCGGGCGTGCAGCAGGCTGGGAAACCAGTGTTCGTTGAGGCATTCGTCGCGCAGACGTCCGTTGAACGATTCGATGTAGGCGTTCTGGTTCGGCTTGCCTGGTTCGATCAGGCGCAGTTGCACGCCGCGCTCGTGCGCCCAGGCGACCATCGCCTTGCCGCAGAACTCCTTGCCGTTGTCGGTGCGGATGGTCTTGGGCAGGCCGCGAATGACGCCCAGGCGATCCAGCACACGCGTCACGTCGATCCCGGAGATGGCTCGTTCGACTTCGATGCCCACCGACTCATGCGTGGCGTCGTCGACGATGGTCAGGCACTTGAGGACGCGGGCGTCGGCGGTGCGATCGAACACGAAATCCATCGACCACACCTCGTTGGGCGCCGATGGACGACACAGTGGCTGCCGCTCGCTCACCGGCACCTTCTTCCGCTTGCGCCGGCGTACCTGCAACCGTTCCTCCCGATACAACCGCTCCACACGCTTGTAGTTCACCGGCTCGCCGCCCTCCTGCCGAAGCTTCAGGTGGATCATCCCCACGCCGTAGCGCTTGTGCCGCTGCGCCAGCTCCACGATCCGCCGTCGCAGCGCCACGTTGCGGTCTGGCTGCGCCTGATACCGGTACGCGCTGGCGCTCATGCCCACCACGCGCAGCGCGCACCGCTCGCTCAACCCCTTGTCGATCATCTGGCGCACCAACGCTCGCCGGGCCGGTGCGCCTACGGTTTTTTTCGCAGGACGTCCTTGATCACCTCGTTCTCAAGCATCTGCTCGGCCAGCAGCTTCTTCAGCCGCGTGTTCTCCGTCTCCAGCTCCTTCAGGCGCTTGGCGTCCGGCACGCTCATGCCGCCGAACTTGCTGCGCCACAGGTAGTAGGAGGCCTCGCTGAAGCCGTGTTTGCGGCACAGCTCCTTGATCGGCAAGCCGGCATCCGCCTCACGCAGGAAGCCGATGATCTGTTCCTCGGAAAAGCGCTTCTTCACGTCCAATCTCCTTCGGTTGGGGGATTGGACTCCAAACGGCAGTGCTACTCAAAACCGGGGGGACGTCGCCACTACACCGCCACGTGATGGCCTTAGGCGCCAGCGCACTGTGAGAGAGGACGCGCCACGCGGCTAATCAGGGAGAGACCATGGACATTGATTCGGCCTTTGTCAAGCGCTTGGCTTCTGCATGGTGCCCTGCGTTCGTCTATGGCGGCCAAATTGCCCGCAAGCTGCTATGGTTGAAAAGTCAACCTGTGCTGAATCGTCACCGCTGAGCAATCCAATCTTGGATATTCGAGGATGTAGACCGTGATCAGAAGAATCAGGTCGCAAATTATCGGACTGCGAACTCGCATGAGCCGCCTCGCGCAAGATTCATTAGCGAGGTTAAGAGTTCGCCCTACAAGCTTTGCCGGTTCGCCATGTGATCTTTGGAGAATGAGATTCAGCTCATTCGTAGACTGCCAAAGCTCATTGGCAACGCACTTTGAGCTTTTTAAAGAGCGTAGGCATATGGAAAATATGCTGCAAAACGACATGAAAGAGGACGATGCGCTCGCTGGGGTCTGCTGGGTGTGCGCAAAAAGAAGCACCTTTCGCTACGACCGGCTGTATTCGAACGGAGTTGACGTCAACTGGCGCGAGCGCCTCGTGTGCGCAGGTTGCGGGCTAAACAATCGATTGCGGCTGAGTGCGCAGCTGATTTCGCAGATAGCCGCCAAAAGCTCCTCGATTTATCTCACCGAGCAGGTCACGCCCCTAGCTGGATATCTGGCTCGCAGCTTCAAAAAAGTAACGATGAGCGAGTTCCTTGGCGAGGCGGCGGTGCCCGGAGCCCTCAATGCCGTTGGCATTCGTCACGAAGACATCACGTCGCTTAGCTTCGGAGACGGATGCTTTGATCATGTCCTGAGCTTTGATGTCTTGGAGCACGTGCCGGATTATCGCAAGGCGCTAAAAGAGTTCTACAGAGTTCTTAAGAGTGGAGGTGGACTAATGCTCTCCGTGCCGTTCTCCTTGCTTTCGGAGAGAAATATAGTTCGTGCACAAATCGCTCAGGACGGCACTCTCGAGCATCTTTTGCCCCCCGAATATCATGGCGATCCAGTAGACCCTCAAGGAGGAATTCTCTGCTATTACCACTTTGGCTGGCAGCTGGTGGAGGAGTTACGAGAGATTGGCTTCCAAGAGGCGCGGGTAGAGTCTTATTGGTCAAGAGCGTTTGGACACATCGGAGACGAACAGCTAATCATTGTCGCGCGGCGATAACACCTGTTGCAGCTCCAAAGCCGTATGTCTGATGAATTCCCAGGCAGACCTCATTGCGAGTGATCTCTATCCGCTATAAGGCGCGGCCCAGCGAACGCGACCCAGTGGCCCGATGAGTTTCCGCCGGGAGACTCAACCGAGAACGATACAGACACAACGCGGCCGCTGAATTTCTCAAGCGATAGAGAGACGGGAGCGAATCTGAGCGAAGCACCTCTTGTAGGAGGACGGAGGTCCCGTTTAAATATTACCTCCGAATGGTCTGCATAAGCGACAGTTATTATCGCGCGGGCAGATTGCGGGCTGGGATATACCATCCCGATATCGAAAACGAGAGCTCCGCCTGAGGGAACTGAGAGCTGATCATATTTATATGAGAACCCTGACAGTACAGTGAGCGTCTCTCGCTCTCCTGTAACGGTGTTCCACGGCATGAGAAACGCCCCCCTGCGCGAGGGAGTTTCGACGTCACGCGTGTCATTTAGCGATCCTTCCTTAAATCGCTTAATGAAATCAACGATAACATCCCTTTGATTAAGCTGGTTCAGGCGACGCAACTCGTCCGTAACGTCTACTAGCTCAGTCGGTGTAGATGCATAAAGGCGGGTCGATCTCGGCAATTTTGCCGTGGCCGCTGAATCAAGTGAGTCGAAGCAATATACAGGGCGTGATGTGCCTCCATAAAGCCTAAAGAACTCGCCGTTAAGGAGAGTCCAGTCGCAGTGAGACGAATTGGCAAGAAATGCCACGGGGCCCTCTTGCCTCGAGCTTGCATCAGCGACATCGCGTTTAGCCGCCTCTGCAAAATTTGCAGACGATACGAAGAATACGTTCCCGTAGCTCTTCATGATGTCACCATCGAGCATGATCGACGTTAGACTCAATAGTGCAACAGCCGCCGAGAGCAGTATCCGGCCTAAGGGTTGGGCATTCCCCACCGCCCAGGCCGGAATGAGCATGCCTAAAACGAAGCTCGCAAAAATCCATCTTTGCTCCAGTCTGATGGTTAGTAGTGCCGGAGCTATCAGAAAGCCGGCAAGTAACAGTATGAGAATCGCCCACATGGTCTTGTATTTAGGGTCACGACCGTCGCTGGCTGGCTCCTTTCTCGTCGCGTAATAGACGCCGGCGACAAAAATAAATACCCATAGAGACGTAAAAAGGAATGCTAGGCTTGACATCTCACTTCCGGCAACGACCGGAGTGCCAATCAAATAGTCTGGCCCAGAATTGAAGCCGAATAATGAGTACAGGGCTTGGAGCCCGTTCTCCACTGTTCGGAAAGGTGCGAATGCTAGGTGCGTCCCGCCAGTGCCTATGAGAAACGTGGTGCCCAGTACCACTTGTTTATAGGCTATATAGAGTACCGGGACAAAGGCGCTGACTAAAATTAACGTCCATTTGCGCACCCGAGGAATCACTGCGGCACTCGTGATGAAGTAAAGCGCGATGGCTAGCCATACCGGCACTACTATGAATCGCTCGTGCGCGAAAGTTGCAAGTAGGCTGGCCGCCACCGCGCTCAACGCGACGGCGAGGCTCGGCTTTTGGCTCCGCTCCATCGCAAGCAGAGCATAAATTGCGCAGAGGGTAAGTAGTAACGGGACTCCCTCCACAGGTCCGATAACCTGAGTGGCTAGATAAGTTGCAAATCGTGACAGCGTTACGGCTGCTGCGAGGCTTAGCGACGCAATCCAGTTTCCATGGCTAATTTTCCAACAGATCGCGAATGTCGCGAGTCCAATTAGACCTTGTAAGCCAATATCAGCGACGGCATAGGCGGATACATGGTCGCCAAAAATCCTCATTAGTACCAAGACCAGCTCAAGAGAGACGGGCCGGAATCGCTCGTGACATACGGCTGTCAGAATGGCGGTGCCTCGGGTTGCGCACTTGCCATCGAGATAAGAGAGTAAATAGTCGAGATCGTCGCCGTAGAATACGTGCGGCCTCCACGGGAAGAATCGCCAAAAGGCTAAGGCGCACGTGGCAAATAGCAGAAGGGTTGCTGCGGCGATGATGTAATTTTTTGAGCGCACTTGCGTGTCTTGGTAGGTGAATCGAATTGATTGCGCGGCAGTAGGATGGTGCTGCAGCTCGAATCAATTAGCCGTCTTCTGCCTCCCCTTCGGTTACATCACCGGCATGCCGCACGACATATAGAGGCTTTCCTTTAATTTCATCAAGGATGCGCCATAGATATTCGCCGATAACTCCCAGCATAAACATGATCGCGCCCCCAACTAGTAGAATAGCTACCATTATCGGTGCCCAACCGAGAAACGGGGTGTTGCCGAAAGCCCAGGACACTATAATAACGATAGCGTACAGAACTCCCAAAATGGCACATGTGGCGCCGCAGAGAGACATCAGTCGGATGGGGAGGTACGAGCCATCTAGCAGGAAATCATAAAAGAGTTTCAATTTCTTGCTGAAGTTATATTGCGACTTCCCAATGGTCCTTTTTTTTCTGACGTAAGGAAGGAAAGTGCTTTCCAAGCCAGCCCAAAGGATGTCGCCCTGAAAAAAGCGATTGCGCCCTCGGTAACTGAGGAATAAGCCAAGGGCGCGGCGGCTCAGAAGGACAAAGTCGAACCCGCCGGCGGGAATATTGGGGTTTGATAGTCGCAATGCGCCATAAGCCAAGCGGGAAAATAGGCGTGCGCCCAGCGAATCCTCTCGATCCGACCGATAACCGACGACAACCTCCGAGCCCTTCTCCCAGGCTCGTGCCATGTCAATGGTCAATTCGACAGGGTCTTGCAAGTCTGCGGAAATATTTATGATGGCGTCGCCAGTTGCGGCTTCGTAGCCCGCAGTTATTGCAGCCAGCTGACCAAAATTACGAGTGAACGTAATCACTCTTACATTGGGAAAACTTTCCGCCGCTTGCTGCATTTCCCTGAGCGATCCATCTTTTGATCCATCGTTGACAAGGATGATTTCACAGGAGTGGTCGCCCATCGCTCCCCCACTAAAGAGGCTCTGGATGGCTTCGCACGTCAGGCGAATGGAGCCAGCGTTGTTATAGACCGGCACGACATAGCTGATAAGGCTCATGGAAGTTTGGCTCCATGCGCAGAAATCGCTCTCGCCAAGCTGCTGGCGACAAAATCGATCTGCTCCGCCGACAGGTCGAGGTGAAATGGAAGTCCGAGGATTCTTTCACCAAGGTCTTCGCTGACCCCGAGGGCGCCCGTGGACGGATAGCCCTTTAGGGCTGGATGTAGATGAGCAGGGGGGCAATACCAGCGCCTAGTTTCAATACCGTCTTCCTTTAAGATCTCGGCTACCTCAACAGCTCTGCTGCCAATTGGCAGGAGAACTGGCAGGATTGGGTATACTCCAGCGTCCGGCTTGACCTGGAATTCTATTTCCGGACAAGTGACAGCAAGCACCCGACGGTACTGTGAGAGAAGCGCTCGTCTGGCCAACTGGATCTGATCCCATTGGTCGTACATCGCAAGCCCGACGGCGCAATGGTACTCACTCATTTTCCCATTAGTGCCCAGATCGACCAGCAGGGCACGAGAGGTGTCTATACCAAAATTAGACAGACGCCGCATGGTAGCGATACGTTCTGCCGAAGGGGAGATCACCACGCCACCTTCTCCCGCGCCAAATGATTTGGTGCTATGGAAGCTGAATATGACGTCTGAGACCTTTCCCACTTTTTGATTGCCGTATGCGCCAGCTGCATCAATCAAAACGGGCTTCCCGTACCGAGCGCTCAGATCGTCCCAGCCTTCCACGTCCTGCGGATAGCCAAAGGTGCTAACGGGCATCACGGCGTCTACGTCGCCGATAAACGACTCAGCTAAGCCAGGTTCAAGTGCCCACGTATCTCTCGCGACATCGGCAAACACAGGCGTCATCCCTGCTCGAATGATCGCCGTCGCAGTCGCTACGAAGGTCAGCGAGGGCACTAATACCCTCGATCCAGGGGCGAGGCCGTGAGCGTGAAGGGCGAGTTCTAGTCCGATGGTGCAGTTCGCTACAGTGGTGACGTTGTCCTCATTGAGGTGGGGGGCAACGTCTGCAATCACCCGCTTTTCTAGCCGCTTGTTTAAGGGGCCGAAATTCGTGTAATGCTTATTGGAATCGATTTCCTGGAGATAGGGGACAATCTGATCCGCAGTAGGCATGCGGGGGACCAGGAGCGAGATCTTGTTTTTCATGGGTGTCCGGCAAAGGAATAGTGCTTGTGTGCGAGGTAGCTGGTGGCTGCCGAAATTACGAGAAAGAGAGCCTGGAGGAGGAGCGGATCTGCATGAGTTATGGATGCCGCTATCGGTAAGAATATGGAGTTGGCTATTACAACAGTGCTGTTCGCAAGCGTAAAGCGCATGAATTGCTTAAGCCACATTCCTCTGGCACGAAAAACAAAGAGGCGCTGCACCAGGAATGCCAAAGGCAAGGCTATTGCGTAAGAAACTACGATGGTTCCAAGGGCACCCAATTGTGTCCCGTAGAGGATGTGCACCCCCACAAAAATGAGATAGCCGGCAACCGTGTTCCATCCCCCAGCCAAAATAAAACGCACCTTCTCGGAGGCGAAGGCTTGGACGAAAAAGGCTAGCGCTTTTTGGGCTAGAGGGACAACGCGCATCATACAGATCGACTTTTTGCAGGATTTCCGACGAAGATGCCAGCGCGAGAAATTGAGGAGACGACCACGGCTCCCATTCCGATGACCGACTCAGCGGCAATCGAGAGTCCTTCCCTGAGAGACGCATTGGTTCCCATATACGTGCCGGTACCTATCTGGCACCGACCACTTATGTTGACAGCGGGCGCTGTCGTTACGAAGTCCTCCAGCGAGCAGTCATGCCCGACCGTAGTGGAAAGATTGAGCTGTACGTGCGCGCCGATTTGTATGTCGCAAGTGAGTATGCATCCGGCACAGATCACTACTCCGGTACCGATTTCTATCGAGCGCCCTTGCACCACCGTCGGGTGGATGATCGTCGGATACCGTGTTTCTGGTGGCAGCGAATCGCGAACGGCGCGGCGGGCCGCTGGATTGCCTAGCGCCAATACCAGTTCTGTCTTCGCAGGATCAAATTGGGATAGAGGAAGGACAGGGAGGCCGCTTACAGTGCGGTCCTTCCATATCTCGTCAGTCTCGAAAAACGAGGCGACTTTGTTGCCTAAGCCAGCGTGATCCAGGAGCGAAAGTACCTCGCGCCCGAAGCCGCCTGACCCGAAGATCCCTATCTTTCGCATTCGCTGCTCCTGCAGTTAGTTGAGTCCGCTGTTTCAGATTTGGGATTCGAGCTCCGGAAGGATCTTGAATAGGTCACCCACTAGGCCAATGTCAGCTACCTCGAAGATCGGCGCCTCGCCGTCCTTGTTGATCGCCACGATGGTGCCGGCGTCCTTGATGCCGGTGAGGTGCTGGATGGCGCCGGAGATGCCGATGGCCATGTAAAGCTCGGGGGCGATGATCTTGCCGGTTTGGCCCACCTGCATTTCGTTGGGGCAGTAGCCAGCGTCCACGGCAGCGCGCGAGGCGCCCACGGCAGCGCCGATCTTGTCGGCGAACTTGTAGATGATGTCGAAGTTTTCCTTCGAGCCGACGCCGCGTCCGCCGGATACGACCTTGTTGGCGCTCTGCAGGTCGGGGCGGTCGCTCTTGCCCTGCTGCAGTTCCACGAAGCGGGTATGCGAGGGCAGGGTGGCGTCGACGCTCAGTGCTTCGATTGGGGCGCCCTGGTTGCCCATGGCCGCGGCGGACCACGACGCCGTGCGGATGGTGGCAACGACGGTGTGATCCGGGTTCGCCTCCACGGTGACGATGGCGTTGCCGGCGTAGATCGGGCGCTTGAAGGAATGTGCACCTTCCACGCTCATCACGTCGCTGACCTGGGCCACGCCGAGCAGGGCGGCCACGCGCGGGGCGAGGTCCTTGCCGAAGGTGGTGGAGGGGGCGAACACGTGGCTGTAGCCGGCGGCGGCCTTGGCCACCTGCGGTGCCAGTACGGCAGCCAGCGCGTGGGCATTCTCGGGCCTGGCGACGGTAAGCACGCGGCTGACGCCTTCGATCTTGGCCGCCTCGGCGGCGATAGCATCGGCGCTGTCTGCGAGCACCAGCACGTCGATGGCTTCGGGTTTGACGGCGATTGCAGCGCTCACGGCGCGCGCGGTAGCCGGGTTGAGCTTGCCGTGCAGGTGCTCGGCGATGACGAGGATCTTGCTCATGGGTGTCTCCGGTGTTCCATGTAGGAGCCTGCTTGCGGGCGATGCTCTTCTCGCTTCGCTGTGGATCAGGAGCAACAGCATCGCCCGCGAGCGGGCTCCTACGGATGATGGGGTTTACAGCAGGCCTTTTTGCTTGAGCGCGGCGACCAGTTCGGCGGCGTCCTTCACCATCACGCCCTTGCTGCGCTTGGCTGGTGCCGCGTAATGCGTGGTCTTCAGGTGGTCGTGCGACTCGACGGCCAGTGAGTCGAATTCGATCGTGTCGATCGGCTTGGACTTGGCCTTCATGATGTCCGGCAGCTTGATGAAGCGCGGCTCGTTGAGGCGCAGGTCGGTGGTCACCACGGCGGGCAGCTCGGCTTCGATCACTTCCAGGCCGGCGTCGACTTCGCGCGTCACGGTGGCCTTGCCGTCGGCGATCTCCAGCTTGCTGGCGAAGGTGGCCTGCGGACGGTCCCACAGCGCGGCGAGCATCTGGCCGGTCTGGTTGGCGTCGTCGTCGATCGCCTGCTTGCCCATCAGCACCAGACCGGGCTGCTCCTTCTCCACCAGCTTGAGGAAGGTGCGCGCGGCGGTCAGCGGCTGAACGGCTTCGCTGGTGACCACGTGGATGGCGCGGTTCGCGCCCATGGCCAGGCCGTTGCGCAAGTGCGCGGTGAGGTCGGCCGGGCCGATACCCACCACCACGACCTCGTCGGCCACGCCTTTTTCGCGCAGGCGCAGGGCCTCTTCCAGGGCGATGTCATCGAACGGATTGGCGGAGAGCTTCACGCCGTCGGTCACCACGCCGGTGCCGTCGGGCTTCACCTGGATGCGGACGTTGTAGTCCACGACGCGCTTGTAGCCGACCAGAATCTTCATGGATATACCTCGGATGACGGGCGCCCTCACCGGAAGGCGCAAACGCTGAATGATACCAAACCCCTGCTTGGTGCTAGCTCTGCGATGCCTCGCGCGGGAGGCTCAATCGAACGCTCGTTCCAGCGCGGCGCGCGCCACGGAGAGGGAGAAATGGGAACGAACGTGCTCCGCTGAGGCAGCCGAAAGCCGCTCCCAGAGGGCCTGATCGTCGTTCAGCTTGATCACCTCGTCGGCGAACCTCGATGGCTCGTCTGCGAGCAAGGCATTGACGCCATGCTGCAGCCCCATGCCTTCGGCTGCCACGGAGGTGGCGACCACAGGCAACCCGTGGCTCATCGCGGTATTCACTTTGCCTTTCACACCGGCCCCGATGCGCAGCGGAGCCAGCGCAACGCGGCTGCCCTGCATCCAGGGTTCGAGATCGGGCACCCGGCCATGGATGACGACACCATCGCGAGTAAATTCCCGCCGCAGACGTTCGGATATGTCACCCACCAGATGCAGTACGAGTTCGGGGCGCCTTTCATGCAGAAGCGGCCAGATCTCGTCAATGAGCCAGCGGATCGCATCCTCATTGGGCGGATGCCCGCAACCACCGACGAAAACCAGTCCACTGCGCTCGCTAAATGATCGGCGGCTGCCCGGGACCTCGTGCATGTTGGGAAGCAGCAAAACTTTGGCGCCGGGTACGGCCTCAAGCAACAGCTTCTGTTCGACCGGACTCACCACCAAGGTGGCGTCGGCCCGCCGCACCAGGTTCAGCTCTCGACGTCGTGACGCCGCGGCCTGCCGTGAAAGCGCCGCACTGCCCAGATGCCTGGCTGTTCGCTCTTCCCTGACGAAGTGCAAGTCCTCGGTATCGAACAGCACCTTTGCATTCGGTACAAGGCGCCGGAACAGCGGTAGGTTGGTATCGGCCACGTAGTAACGACACAGCATGGCGGCGTCGAGGCTGGCGCCTTCGCGCTTGAGCCAGCGAGAGAGCGAAGGCGACTGCGGTTTGCAGAGTACCTCCACGCCGTGTCGTCCCAGCAGCGCTATCTCGTCCGGAGCCGCTTGCCGGTTGTCGGCCATGAAGGTGACGCGCCAGCCCATACTGCGCAGCAGCTTCATGATGTTGATTACCTGCACCGAGCCCGCGTCGCGCGTGGGGTCGGGAGTCAGCGCGTCGATAACTAATATGTGTTTGGCTTCGCGCTGAATTGCCCGCTCTACCGGCACGTCTGGGCGTGGCTGGCGCTGCAGTGCATCTCCCCATTTAGCCTTGAAGATTTCCAGATTGGTGCGCTGGTGCTGTTTCACACCGGCGAATGGATCGATGCCCGAGCTGATGCCCTCGTGGTGCACGATCATGCTGCGCGGCTCATAGATGACGCGGTGGCCGAGTGCGCGGACTGCGAACGCCAAGTCCATGTCCTCGCAGTAGGCCGGAGCGTAGCGCGCATCGAAGCGCCCAGCCTCGTCAAAAAGCGCCTTGCTGATCAGCAGCGAGGCGCCGGAGACGTAGTCGACGTCGCGCCGATACAGATAGCGCGGATCGTCTCGGCGATCGAAACGCCCTACGTTCCAGGCTTTGGCGTCCGAGTAGACCAAGCCTCCAGCCTCCTGGAGGCGTCCGTCAGGGTAGACCAGCCGGCTGCCGGTGATGCCGCAGCCGGGTTCTTCACGGTAGGTTTCCAGCAGGGCATCAAGCCAGCCGGGGGTCACCTGGGTATCGTTGTTGAGAAAAAACAGGAAAGCCCCCCTTGCATCAGCAGCTGCGCGGTTACAGCTGCCGATGAACCCAAGATTTTCCCGGTTGATCAGCAGGCGCAGCCCCTGCACGCGGGCGAGAATCTCGGCACTGCCGTCCGACGAGGCGTCGTCGACCACTAGCACCTCGATAGGAACGATGGGCGGATGCGCTGCAATCGAGCGCAGGCACGCCAGGGTCCAAGCCAGCTTGCCATGGACGGGGATGATCACAGTGGCTTCGGGCGAATCCGACGCCGGAACCGCAAACGGCGCGAAAGGAACATCGAGCGGGGCTAAGGAAAGGGAGTCATCCTGCGATGGCCGCGGTTGAAATTCGCGTGCCACGCGCGCCACCGTGCCGCGTAGCCCTCGCTGCGCCATGCTGCCGCGGATGCGCTGAAAGAGATAGCGCAACCTTTGGGCACGCCATTGCAGGGTGTCGAGGTACATGGAGCCGCCGTGGACTAGAGATTCTGATAATTCGGCCCCGAGCCACCTTCCGGCGTCACCCAGTTGATGATCTGGTAGGGGTCCTTGATGTCGCAGGTCTTGCAGTGCACGCAGTTGGCGGCGTTGATCTGCAGGCGCTTGCCCGCCTCGTCGTTGACGATCTCGTAGACGTTGGCGGGGCAAAAGCGGGTGCACGGGTTGCCGTACTCCTCGGCGCACTTCGTCACGCAGATCGAGGTATCTGCCACGTGCAGGTGGATCGGCTGGTCCTCGTCGTGCTCGGTGGCGGCAAAGTAGACACTGGCGAGGCGGTCGCGCGGCGGCAACTCGCGTTGCACGTAGTCGCGCTTCGGTTCTTCCTGCTCGCCGAGCTTGTGCAGCGATGACCAGTCGGCCTTGTTCTTCAGCGTCCACGGCGAGGCGCCGCCAGTGACGGTTTCCCAGGCGGCGTTGAGCATGCCGAACCACAGGCCCTTCTTGAAGGCGGGCTTGATGTTGCGCACCTTCTTCAGCTCGGCCATCACTTCCGAGCTGCGCAGCTTCGCGTCGAAGCCGGCGGGCTTGAGGTCGTTGGCGGCCAGGTGCTCGGCGGCAAGCATGCCGCTGCGGATCGCCTGATGCGTGCCCTTGATCTTGGGCACGTTGAGCAGACCAGCGGTGTCGCCGATCAGCAGCGCACCGGGCATCTCGGTCTTCGGCAACGACTGATAGCCGCCGGTGACGATGGCGCGCGCGCCGGCCGAGAGGATGGTGCCGCCCTCGAGCAGGGGCTTCATCATCGGGTGGTTCTTCCACTGCTGGAAGGCTTCCCACGGCTGGTAGTTCGGGTCGGTGTAATCCAGGCCGCTCACGTAGCCCAGTGCCACGCGGTCGCCGTCCAGGTGATAGAGGAAGCTGCCGCCGTAGGTGCGCGTGTCGGCCGGCCAGCCGAAGCTGTGCACGATCTTGCCCGGCGTGACGCGCCCGGCCGGCAGTTGCCACAGCTCCTTGATGCCGATGGAGTAGCCCTGGGGGTCGCTGTCCTTGTCCAGCGCAAAGCGCTTGATCAGCTGCTTGGTGAGGCTGCCGCGCGCGCCTTCGGCCAGCACGGTGACCTTGGCCTTGATGTCGATGCCCTGGGTGTAGCCGGCCTTGTGGGTGCCGTCCTTCGCCACGCCCATGTCGCCGATGCGCACGCCGGCGACCGAGCCGTCCTCGTTATAGAAGGTGTCGGCGGCGGCGAAGCCGGGGAACACATCCACGCCCAGCGCTTCGGCCTGCGGCGCCAGCCAGGCGCACATGGCGCCCAGCGAGACGATCACGTTGCCGTGGTTGTTCATGCCCGGCGGCACCGGCAGCTTGCGCCCGCCGGTCTTGCTGAGCAGCCAGAACTCGTCTTCCTTGGCGTCCACGCAGATCGGCGGCGGATTCTTTCGCCAGTCGGGCAGCAGCGCGTCGAGCGGACCGGTTTCGATCACCGCGCCGGAAAGGATCTGGGCGCCGATGGTCGAAGCCTTCTCGATCACACAAATAGATGTGTCGGGCTGGAGCTGCTTGAGGCGGATCGCGAAGGACAGCCCCGCGGGGCCGGCACCCACGACGATCACGTCGTATTCCATCGTCTCGCGTTCGCTCATCGCTGGCTCCATCGTCTCGTGCGGGCGCGCGGGCAGACCGTGCGCGCGGGTATCGATCAGGACGCGCATTGTCCGTTTTCGCGTGCCGCGCGGCAAACGTGCTGCGCCACCGCTTGCAATCGCTTCACGCCGGGCGGCGATAATCCCGGCACAGCACATACAGGGAGCCCGCATGAATTCGTTACCGCCGATCGCCGAACGGGACATGCGCCGCGCCACGCTGTGCCAGTTGCTGCACTGGCTGGCGGCCGATCGCGTGCAGCCGCAGGTACTGGCGGACGTGTATCTGGAGGCGATCGAGCGCATCGACCCGCAGCTCAACGCCTATGTCGACGTGCGCGGCAGTTTGCTGCAGGAGCAGGCGCGCACGGCCGGCAAGCGCCGACGCGACGGCGTGATGGGCCGGCTCGACGGCATTCCGATCGCGCTCAAGGACAACTTCGACGTGGCCGGCTGGCCGACCCGTGCCGGGTTGCCGGGGCGCGAAGCACCGGCCGAGGACGATGCGCACGTGGTCGCGCGTCTGCGTGCGTCCGGTGCCCTGCTCATCGGTAAGACCAACATGGACGAGGGCGCGCTCGGCGCGCTCACCGACAACCCGCATTTCGGCACCACCCACAATCCTTATCGCCACGGCTACAGCGCGGGCGGCTCGTCCGGTGGCGCAGCGGCGGCCGTGGCCGCAGGACTGGCCGTGGCGGCGGTGGGATCGGACAGCCTCGGCTCGATCCGCATCCCCGCCAGCTACTGCGGCGTGTATGCGCTCAAGCCCACGCACGGGGAAATTTCCGCGCGTGGTCTGGTGCCGGCGGCGCGTCGTCTGGATGCCGTGGGCCTGCTTGCGCGCGGCGTGGACGATCTCACCGTGCTGCTGCAGGTGCTGGCCGGCTACGACGCGGACGACGCGCGCTCGCGCCGCCGCCGCGTGGCATTCGACCTGCCGGATTGGGAGCCGGGCCGCCTGCGTGCCGGCCTGCTCCCCGATCTCGGCGCGGTGGGTGTGTCGCCCAAGGTGCGGGCGGTGTTCGATGCCGCCATGGAAAAGCTGCCGCGCGAACTGGGCGAGCGGCGCACAGTGGATTTCAGCGACTGGGATTTCGCCCGCACGCGGCGCGCCGGCTTGCTGCTGATGGAGGCGGAGATGCTGGGCACCTTCGCCGCCGACCTGGCGAATACCGACAAGCCGGTGTCGCCGCGCTTCCGCCAGATGCTCGACTATGCGGCGCGCAAATCCGCCGGCGATTACGCCAACGCCGATCGCGTGCTCGACGCCGCCACGCTGAAGATGCGGCGCCTGTTTTCGCAGGTGGACGTGCTGGTGTTGCCCACGACGCCGCAGGGCGCTTTTCCGCTCGACGGCCCGGCGCCGGATTCGATCGCCGACCTCACCAGCTTTGCCAGCCTCGCCGGCTGCCCGGCGGTGAGCATCCCGATGGGCACGCTGCCCGATGGCCTGCCGATCGGGCTGCAGCTGGTCGGCGCGCGTGGTTCGGACCTGCGTCTGCTGGAACTGGCCAGCGTGGTTGCCGCCACGCTCGATGCTGAGCCGGTGTATCCGGCGATCGCCTGAGTCGACGGTGATGGGCGACGGTGCGTGGCAGGCGTTGCCGTTGCCGGGCGCAGACTTGGCCATCATCGAAGGCTGGCTGGCACCGGCGGAAGCCGATGCGCTGCTCGCCAAGCTGCTGACGGCGATCCCCTGGGAAAATCACCGCATCCGCATGTTCGGTCGCGAGGTGGCGTCGCCGCGGCTGAGCTGCTGGATTGGCGACCCTGGCGCCAGCTATGTCTACTCGCGCACGCGCTTCGAACCGCAACCCTGGCCGGCCGCGCTGGCCGACCTGCGCACACGCGTGGAGCGCGCCTGCGACGCGCCATTCAACAGCGTGCTGGCCAATCTCTACCGCAGTGGCAGCGACGCGATGGGCTGGCACAGCGACGACGAGCCGGAGCTGGGCGCTCGCCCGGTAATCGCCTCGTTGAGCCTGGGCGAAACACGACGCTTTCTGCTGCGCGCACGCGCCGGCGACACCCGCACCCACGAGCTGCAATTGGCGCGTGGCAGCCTGCTGCGTATGGGTGGCGACACCCAGCGCCACTACCGCCATGCACTACCGCGGATGGCGCGCGTCAGCGCGCCGCGCCTCAATCTGACGTTCCGGCACATCCTGCGGTAGGGGCGTGTCCTGCGCGCGACAGGTCATCGGCCGGGTGCCCGCATCTGTCGCTCACAGGGTGAGCTCCTAGCCGGACGAGCCGTTGCAGGAGCGCGCCCTGTGCGCGACACGTCTTCGGTTGGATGTCGCATCCCGGCTGAGCAGTTGTGGGAGCGCACCCTGTGCGCGACCGGCCCGCACCGCGAGACCACTCGCCCATCCCCGAAGAGAAACGCTGCGTTGCTCGCCGTACCGGAGGGCGGCGATAATCACCCCTTTCCCCAGGCGCACTCCCATGACTGCGAAGACCGTACTCAACGACACCCATCGCGCGCTCGGCGCCCGCATGGTCGACTTCGGCGGCTGGGACATGCCGATCAGCTACGGCTCGCAGATTGAGGAGCACCACGCGGTGCGCCGCGACGCCGGCATGTTCGACGTCTCGCACATGACGGTGATCGACCTGCACGGCCCGCGCACCCGCGACTTCCTGCGCCACCTGCTGGCCAACAGCGTCGACAAGCTCAAGGTGAGCGGCAAGGCGCTGTACTCGTGCATGCTCAACGAGCGCGGCGGCGTGATCGACGACCTGATCGTCTACTTCTTCGACGACGCGCATTACCGCCTGGTGGTGAATGCGGCGACCCGGGACAAAGACCTGGCCTGGATCGAGGCGCAGGCGAAGGCCTTCGACGTCGTGGTGAAAGAGCGCCCCGAGTTCGCGATGATCGCGGTGCAGGGGCCGAATGCGCGCGCCAAGGTCATCGGGCTGCTGCACGAAGGCGATCGTCCGCGCATCGAGAAGCTGGGCAAGTTCGCCGCGGCGGCCGCGCAGGGGCCGCACGGTATGCCGCTGTTCGTCGCGCGCACCGGCTACACCGGCGAAGACGGCTTCGAGATCATCGTGCCGGAGGAACATGCCGTGGCGCTGTGGCAGGCGCTGGCCGACGCGGGCGTGAAGCCGTGCGGCCTCGGTGCGCGCGACACGTTGCGGCTGGAAGCGGGCATGAACCTGTACGGCCAGGACATGGACGAGGATGTCTCGCCGTGGGAGGCCAACCTCGGCTGGACCATCGCGCTGGACGAGGGCCGCGACTTCATCGGTCGCGCCGCGCTGGAGCAACAGAAGGCCGAAGGCGTGAAGCGTGTGATGGTCGGCCTGGTGCTCGACGACAAGGGCGTGCTTCGCCACGGCCAGAAGGTGCTCACCGCGCGCGGTGAGGGGGAGATCCTCTCGGGCAGTTTCTCGCCGACGCTGGAAAAGGCGGTGGCCTTCGCGCGTATCCCAGCCGGTGAGCCCGGCGACGTCCGCGTGGACATCCGCGGACGCGAGCTACCGGTGCGCCTGGTGAAGTACCCGTTCGTGCGCGACGGCAAGCCCTGCGACGGCATCTGAATTCTTCCCGCCGATCCGACATCGGCGGCAACGGATGGACGCGCTAGAATCGCCGCGTCCACCTCCTACCCACTGCAACGACTGGACCCCATCATGAGCGAGATTCCCGGCGATCTGAAATTCCTCAAATCCCACGAATGGGCCCGCGTCGAGGACGACGGCCTGATCCGCGTGGGCATTTCCGACCATGCGCAGGCTGCGCTTGGCGACCTGGTGTACGTGGAGCTGCCCGAGATCGGTGCCAGCGTGCAGGCCGGCAACGGCGTGGCCGTGGTCGAATCGGTGAAGGCGGCATCGGACATCTATGCGCCGGTCTCCGGCGAGATCGTGGCGGTCAACGAAGCGCTCGCCGACAAGCCGGAGATGATCAACGAGGATGCCTTCGGCAACGGCTGGATCTTCGTGGTGCGCGCCAGCGATCGTGCCGAGCTCGACGAGCTGCTCGACGCCGATGCGTACGCCGAGCAGATCGAAAACGAAGATCACTGAGCGATCGATTGCCTCGGTGATGGACGACGGCCGCGCATGCGGCCGTCGTCGTTTTTGCTCCACGCACTCGTCGCGTGATCGGTTGATTTCGATGCCGCCGGGGAGGGGGTGTGCTACCCGTCGGGTGCGTCAGGCAAAAATATTTTTTCTTTTTGCAGGCGGCTCGGTCGTCTTCCATTCATGCATTTCTGGAGGGCGTCGTAGGGTGTCGCCAAGCATTTGGTGTGAGAGGAAAATTTTCGCAGTCGATCGATGACTTGCGAACGTGGAAGCGGGAAACCGTTGTGGGGCGCGGCTTCCCGGGTTCTTGTGACATTACATGATTTATTTGTATGGACGTCTAGACGTCCATATCTGTCGGTCGGCGATTTTCCCAAACCCCTTGCGTGGCGAGGCTTCCGGGCCGGCTGGGGCGGGATTTTGGGCGGTCTGCGAACGCCGAAAATCAATTGACAGCCGAAATCTTCAGGAATAGCTTTCGCATCAGATTCTGGGGAACAGGTGTTATGGCAGCAGTGAAGTTCGTCAAGCCTTATGTCGACCACGGTGAGAAGGCCGGCGCGGTACGCAAGATCACCGTCTCGATTCCACTGCATGTCCTGCGGCTTCTTTCTGATCTGCGCACCCACCGCCAGGTGAACAATCTTAGGCACGCCACCAACAGCGATTTGCTGGTCGAGGCGTTCCTTCACGCTTTTACTGGGCAACCACTGCCAACTGATGAGGAGCTGAGACGAACCATGGCCACTGCCAAGAAAACCGCTGCAAAGAAACCGGCCGCCAAGAAGGCCGCCAAGAAGTCCACCGTGAAGAAGGTTGCCGCCAAGAAGCCGGTGGCGAAGAAGCCGGCTGCCAAGAAGGCCGCCGTGAAGAAGGTTGCCAAGAAGGCTGTCGCCAAGAAGCCGGCCGCTGCCAAGAAGGCTGCGGTGAAGAAGGTCGCCGTCAAGAAGGTTGCTGCGAAGAAGGCCGCGCCGAAGAAGGCTGCCGCCAAGAAGGCTGCTCCGGCCAAGGTGGTCAAGGCCACCAAGACCGCCAAGACCAAGAAGTAAGTACACCTATAACAAGAAAGTTTTGTTCGGATTTGTTTCCCCGCGGTGCCCAGCGCGGGGAGACCCTTCGAAAGCGATTCGTCCCGGCCCTCGTGCCGGGACGCTTCGTTTTGGGGGACGCAAAATCTAAGGTCGTTCCTGCGCGGTGCGGGCTGCAACGTGTTTGCCGTCATCCCGCAATGCGGTTACCTTTCGCACATCCGCGCCGCGACTGACCTGGGGAAGGCGTCGCTCCTGGATTTACGGGGGGAAAAAGCGCGGGTATCTGATGCCACTCAGCGAGAGATCATGGATACCCGAATCACACTCGAGGCGCGCCGAGGCGCGCGCGGAGCCGTCCGGCCCGTCACACTGGTCGCCATTGCCGTCATCGTCGTGCTGGCGATCGCTTCCTGGTTTCTGATCATCCAGCCGCACGAGGAGATCGTGCTGTCCGATGCCGGTGGGCATCCCTCGACGCCGGTCACGCCAGGCACCGTGGCGCCGCCGCCGCCGGCCAATGTCGAAGCCATGGGCACCGACCAGCTGCTGGCGGAGGCACGCAAGGCGATGAACGACCAGCGCTATCTGGCGCCGGCCGGCAACAACGCCTTCGAGTTCTATTTCAAGGTGCTCGAGCGCGAGCCGGGCAACCCGGTGGCGACCGACGCCCTGCGCGAGACCTTCCCGTTTGCAGCGAGCGCCGCCGAGCAGGCGATCAATGCGCGCAACTTCAACGAGGCGCAGCGCGAGATCGACCTGCTGGCCAAGGCCGATCCGGCCAATTTCACGCTGACCATCCTGCGCTCCAAGCTCGACGCGCAGCGCAAGCTGCTCGACAAGGAGCAGCAACAGGCGTTGGATCAGGAGCGTCAACAGCAACTGGCCGCGCAGAAGGCCGCCGAGGAAAAGGCCGCGGCCGACAAGGCAGCCGAGGAGCAGCAGACGGCGGCAACCAAGAAGCCGGCAGCGCCTGCCGGCAACGCGGTCGCCAGCCAGCCGACGGAGACCCCGACGACGCCGGCACCGGTGAAGGCGGCTCCCGCCTCGACGCCGGCGGTGCTGGTGCGCAGCGTCAACCCGCGCTATCCGACGCCGGCGCAGCGCTCGCGCACCGAGGGCTTCGTCGTGGTGAGCTTCACGGTCACCGCGGAAGGTCGCACCTCGAACGTCAAGGTGGTCGACGCCCAGCCGCGGCACGTGTTCGAGCGCGCCGCTACCGACGCCGTCGAACGCTGGGAGTTCAAGCCGGCCACCCGCGACGGGCAGCCGGTGGACAGCACGCTGACCAACCGCATCAACTTCACGCTCGGTCAGCCCTGAGCGACCTGGGCAGAAACGAAAACGGCCAGCGATATCGCTGGCCGTTTTCGTTTACACGGTGAAGCGCCGACGCCGACGCCGATAGCGAGCCGCGCCGGGGGCGCGACATCAGCGGTGGCGGATCCGCTTCGCGCGCGGGCGTTTCCGCACCGGCTTGCCCACGGGCTTGGGCGGACTCTCCAGACCGGCCCAGTCCACGTGCGGCAGTGCAAGCAGGCGATCGAACATCATCGGCATCAGGCCGGAAGGCGTGGCGCCGGCCGAGTTCCACATCGTGACGATGCCGGTGTGGTACTTGGGCAGGAAGCCGATCATGGTGCGGTAACCCTCCACCGCGCCGGCGTGGAAGATCATCGTCTCGCCGCCGTAGGTGAACACGCGCCAGCCCAGCCCGTAATGCGCCGCGGTGATGCGTGCGCGCCGCCAGGGTGTGGAGTGCATCTCGATCGGCGTGGAAATCCCCGGGGCGTGCAGCACGGCAAGCAGCTCGGCGGGCAGCACGTCCGGCCGACCGCCCATCTGCGCGATCAGCCACTGCTCCATGTCGCGCAGGCTGGCGTTGACGCCGGCCGCCGGGGCGACCCGGTAGTACGCCTCGTTGGGTTCGAACGGTCGCCACTGGCCGTGGCCCATGGCGCGATGGGGGTGCGCCCAGCTCGGGCTCGCCTCCAGCGCTGCGCGGCCGTAGCTGGCCGTTTTCATGCCCAGCGGATAGAACAGGCGCTTGTCCACGAGGCGGTAGAAGAAGTCGCCGGTCTTGGCGTAGATCACGTCGCCGATCAGGCTGAAGGCGACGTTCTGGTAGCCGTAGCACTGCCCGGGGCCGCACGTCATGTCGACCTCGTCGAGCTTGCGCACCAGCTCCTCGTAGGGCACGTCGTCCTCGAGCATGTTGTCGTAGGTGTTGCGCGGCAGCCCCGCGCGCTGACCGAGGATGTCGCCGACGGTCACCTTCTCAGCCGCCTGCATGTCCTTGAGCTTGAAGAACGGCAGCACGTCGACCAGGCGCGTATCCCAGCTCAGCTTGCCGTCGCGCACCAGCAGCGAAGTGAGGCCGGTGGCGAAGGCCTTGGACAGGGAGGCCAGCCGGAACACCGTCTGCGGCTTGATCGGCTCCTTGGTCGCCGCATCGGCATAGCCCAGGGTGTACTCGAAGGCAACCTTGTCGTTCACCACCACCGCCGTGGCCAGGCCGGCGACCGATCGGCGCCGCGCGAGTTCGTCGAGCCAGTGGCGGTAGTCGGCCAGCGCCTCCTTCACCCGCGCCGGCGGCAACTGTGCCGATGGTGTGTTGGACACCACCGGGGTCGGTGTTGCCTGATGGGCGGAGGCGTGGCCGAAAGCTGCGGCGGCCGGGAGGACGAGGGCGCTGGCGAGCGCGAGGGACAATGGACGGAACGGCATGCTGCTCTGGGAATGCGTTCGGCGTGAAGCAGCCGAAGAATGGGGGATTACCGGCACGCCGGTCATGCTTCTGATCGGCCGATTGTGGTCGACTTCGCCCGCGGCGACAACGAGGCGAACATGCTGCGGTACGGCAATCGGGGCGTCGCGCTCAGACCACGTTCGGCCCTATCGGTTCCGCGCGCGGAGGATCAGCCAGGCAGGCCCTGCAGCCATGCGCTGGCCCGCTCGGCGATCATGATCGTGGGTGCGTTGGTATTGCCGGTGGGCAGGCTGGGCATGACCGAAGCATCGATCACCCGCAGCCCCTCGATACCGCGCACCCGCAGCTCGCTGTCCACCACGGCCTCGGCATCCTCCCCCATCCGGCAGGTGCCGACGGGGTGATAGATCGACTCTGCCTTGCGTCGGATGAAGCCCTCGAAGTCGGCGTCGCTGCGCAGCTCGCTTTCCGGGAACACCGGTTTGCCACGGTACGGGTCGAACGCGCGCTGGGCGAGAATCTCGCGCGACAGCTTCGCGGCCTCGATCATGCGGGCCAGGTCATGGCCTTCGCCATCGCCGAGATAATTGGCGTGAATGGCGATGGGCTGGCCCGGATCGGCCGACTGCAGATGCAGCCGGCCGCGGCTGCGTGGGTGCAGATAGCACGCATGCAGCGTGTAGCCGTCGCCCGGCAGGCGGTGGCGGCCGTGGTCGTCGAGCAGCGCGGGCACGAAGTGGAACTGCAGGTCGCAGCGCTCGTCCGTCGCCAGCCGGCTGCGCACGAAGCCGCCCGCCTCGGCGATGTTCGACGTGCCCGGCCCTTGCCGTTGGCTGAGGTAGCGCCATCCCGCGCTGATCTCGCTCAGGTGGTCGTAGGTAATCGGCTGGGTGCTGCCGACCAGGGTGCAGATGTCCAGATGGTCCTGCAGGTTGGCGCCGACCCCGGGCAGGTCGAGCGCGACGTCGATACCCTGGGCGCGCAGCGTGTCGGCCGGGCCGATGCCCGAGAGCATCAGCAACTGCGGCGAGTTGATCGCGCCGGCCGCCAGCAGCACCTGGCCCGCTTCGATGCGCTCGCTGCCATGCCCGCGACGCAACTGCACGCCGACGGCGCGCTCGCCCTCGATCAACACCTTTTCGACCAGCACGCCGGTGCGCACGTGCAGGTTGGGCCGATGGCGAACTGGCCGGAGGAAGCCGGCCGCAGTGGAGCAGCGCGCGCCGTCGCGCTGGGTCACCTGGTACAGCCCGAAGCCCTCCTGCGAGGCGCCATTGAAATCGCGGTTGCCGACGAAGCCGGCGTCGGCAGCCGCCTCGATCAGCGCGTCCGAGAGGACGTTGTGGTATCGCAGGTCGGACACGCCGAGCGGGCCGCCGGTCCCGTGGAAGGCGTCGACGCCCCGGCTGTTGTCCTCGCTGTGCACGAACCAGGGCAGCACGTGCTCCCAGCGCCAGCGCGCGTCGCCGGTAGCTGCCGCCCAGCGGTCGTAGTCGCCGGCCACGCCGCGGATGTAGCACATCGCATTGATCGAGCTGGAGCCACCCAGCGTCTTGCCGCGCGGCCACCACAGGCGTCGGCCGAGCAACTGCGGCTCGGGCTCGGTGTCGTAGTTCCAGTTCACGCTGCGCACCTTCACCAGCCGGGCCAGCCCAGCGGGCATGTGGATCAGCGGATTCCAGTCACGCGGGCCGGCCTCCAGCAGCAGCACGCGCGCGTTCGGATTCGCACTCAGCCGGTTGGCCAGCACGCAACCGGCCGAACCGGCACCCGCGATGACGTAGTCGTAGTTCATCCCCGTCCCCCGGCACCGGAAGGCGCCCGTACGGTGCATGCTAGTCTTTGCCGGACCCCCGCTGGAACTCCCCGGTGACTCCACTCCCCCAGGCCGTCGCGAGCGAGCGTCGTGCCGCCGCCCTGTCCGCTGCGGCGTTCTTTTTCGTACTGACCTCGTACTACATCATGCGGCCGGTACGCGATCAGCTGAGCGGCGCGGTGGGCTCGTCGCAGCTGCCGTTGTTCTACCTCGGCACGTTCATTGCCATGGTGGTGCTGACTCCGGTATTCGGCGCGATGGTGGCGCGCTTTCCCCGCCGCCGCCTGCTCGGCTGGAGCTACTGCTTCTTCATCGCCTGCCTGATTGCCTTCGTGCCTGCTTTCCTGGCGCAGGAGCGCATCGGCGCGCGCGAACTGGGTGTGGTGTTCTTCGTCTGGGTCAGCGTGTTCAACCTGTTCGTGGTGTCGCTGTTCTGGAGCTTCATGGCGGACATCTTCGACAGCGCGCAGGCGCGGCGGACATTCCCGCTGATCGCGTTGGGCGGCATGGCCGGCGCCGTATTCGGGCCGATGGTGACCAGCCTGCTGGTCGGGCTGCTGGGCGTAGCGCCGCTGCTGGTGGTGTCGGCGCTGATGCTCGCTGCGGCGCTGGTGCTGTTGCTACGTCTGTCCACGCACGATGCCGCCGGACGCCCGTCGCGCAACGAGGAGGCCATCGGCGGTTCGCTGTGGGCGGGCGTGCTTGAGCTGTGGTCGCGGCCGTTCCTGCGCTACATGGCGATCCTCATGTTGCTGGGCGATGGCATCGGTACGCTCGCCTACGCGCTGGTGGCCGACTACGCCAAGTCTCATCTGGCCACCAGCGAACTGCGCACCGCGTTCTATGCCCATCTGGATCTGGCGGTGAACGGGCTCGGCGCGCTGCTGCAACTGACGGCGACGCGCTGGCTGCTCACGCGCTGGGGCGCCGGCTGGGGGCTGGTGCTGCCGGCACTGGTGAATGTGGTGCTGCTGGCGGTGGTGATGATCGGTGGCCAAGGCAGCCTGGCGCTGGCCGGCGCCACGGTGCCCCTGGTGGCGATGATGCTGGCGGTGAGCCGCGGCTTTGCCTACGGCATGACCAAGCCCGCCAGCGACGCGCTGTATACGCGTGTGCCGCGCGAGACGCGATACAAAAGCAAGAACTTCATTGAGACCACGGTCTGGCGCTTTGGCGATCTGGTGGTCACCAGCGGTGTCAGCGTGCTGGGCACGGCGGGCATTGGCGTGGGCGGCATGGCGCTGATCGGTGTGATGGTGTCGACCGTGGCGACTTGGGTGGCGCGCCGCGCCGGGCAGTCGCCGGATCTGTTGCCCGATGTTCCCGCCGCCGTGCCGGACGAACCCGTCGACCCGCACGCTCGCTAGAAAACAGCGCGATCGCGCTCAGCTGGTGATGTACCGCTGCAGCTGCTCGATCTGCTCGGCCTGCTCGTCGATCACGGCCTTCACCAGGTCGCCGATCGAGATCACACCCACCACGGCGTTGCCTTCGACCACCGGCAGGTGGCGGATACGGCTGTGCGTGCACAGGCGCATGCATTCGAGTACTTCGGTGTCCGGCCCCACGGTGACGGGCGGCGCGCTCATGATCTCGGACACCGGGGTCCCCCCGGACGACCTGCCCTGCAGGATCACCTTGCGCGCGTAGTCCCGCTCCGAGACGATGCCCACCAGCTGCTCGCCACGCATCACCAGCAGCGCGCCGATCCGGCGCTCGGCCATCAGGCGGATGGCTTCCAGCACGGCCGTGTCGGGCGCGACCGCATGCACGGCGTTGCCCTTGATCTCGAGCAGATGCTTGACCTGATTCATGACCGCCTCCCGCGCGTGGACCCTGCAACGAGTCTAGCGCCGTGGCCGGTCGGGCGGTGTTGCCGCAGTGTGAACCGTGGTGCCGGTCACGAACCGTTGCGGCGGCGCTCGGCAATGAAATACAGCGGCCGCTGCTTGCTCTCGGCGTAGTTACGGCCCAGGTATTCGCCGATCACGCCCAGTGCCAGCAACTGCACGCCGCCGAGGAACAGGATCACTACCATCAGCGTGGGATAGCCGCGCACCGGGTCACCCCACAAAAGCGCCTTGGCCATCACCCACAGGCCGTAGACGAAGGCGAACGCCGCCGCGCCCAGCCCCACCCAGGTGGCCAGCCGCAGCGGCGCGGTGGAGAACGAGGTGATGCCCTCGACCGCCAGCTGGCTCAGCCGCCAGTAATTCCATTTCGTGTCGCCGGCGAAGCGCGGATCGCGTTCGTAGCGGATCGAGGTCTGCCGATAGCCAATCCAGGCGAACAACCCCTTCATGAAGCGCTGGCGCTCGCGCAGCTGGCCCAAGGCATCGAGCGCGCGGCGCGACAGCAGGCGGAAATCGCCGGTGTCGCGCGGCAGCGGAGTGTCCGACAGCCGCTCCATCACCCGGTAGAACGCCGCGGCGGTGAAGCGCTTGAGCGCACTCTCGCCGGCGCGGGCGCTGCGCGTGGCATAGACCACGTCGTAGCCCGCCTGCCACGGCTCAATCAGCGCGGGGATCAGCTCGGGCGGGTCCTGCAGGTCCGCATCGATCACCACGGCCGCGCCTTCGCTCACCGCGTCGAGCCCGGCGGTGAGGGCCGCCTCCTTGCCGAAATTGCGCGACAGCCGCAGGCCGGCCACGCGCGCGTCGGTGCAGTGGCGGACGATCCGCTCCCAGGTGTCGTCCTGGCTGCCGTCGTCCACGTACAGCACGTGGGTGTCGACGGCGAGGCCGTCGACCACGGCTAGCAGTCGCGCGTGGAAATCGTCCAGGACGCTCGCTTCGTTATAGGCGGGAACGACGATGGTCAGCTGGGGCATGGGGTATGACCGTGACGTGGACGAAAGCCTGCTGATGAGGGTGACGGGCGGAGCGCCTTCATCGACGACCGGTGCCGGCCGGCGGCGTGTCGCTTTCCAGATAGGGCGGGCCGCCGAGTCGCGCCATCTGGCGCTGGATCCAGTCCGCGCGGCGCAGCACGTAGGCGCTTGGCCGGTCCGCATGCATCCGCCGCGGGCTGGGCAGCACGGCGGCCAGTCGCGCCGCCTGGGCCGGGCCGAGCCGAGCCGGCGGCACGTGGAAGTAGGCATCGCTGGCAGCGCCCACGCCGTAGATGCCATCGCCGAGCTCGGCGATGTTCATGTACACCTCCAGGATGCGCTGCTTCGGCCAGGTGATTTCCAGCAACACCGTGAAGTACGCCTCCAGTCCCTTGCGCACGAAGCTGCGGCCGTTCCACAGGAACAGGTTCTTCGCCGTCTGCTGGCTGATCGTGCTGGCGCCGCGCAGGCGCTTGCCCTCGTCGGCGGCGTCCAGCGCGTCCTGGATCTGGTCGAAGTCGAAGCCGTGGTGAAACGGAAATTTCTGATCCTCGCCGGCCACCATCGCCAGCGGCACCCACGGCGACACCTGCGACCACGGCACCCAGCGATGGTGCAGCTGGAAATCCTTCTCGCCATGCACCCAGGCACCGAGCTGGCGTTCCATCATCACCGCCGAGGTCCATGGCGGCACGAACCGCAGCACCAGCACGAACAGCCAGCTCAGAGCGATCCAGCTCAGGGCGAGCAGGCCGATCCAGCGCAGCAGGCGGGACAGTCGAAAGCGTGGGTGCATGGCCAGGCGGCGAGCGGCAGAATCGCCAGTATAAGGGCGCCCGGCGATACCGTTGTGAGGCGCGAGCAACGCCCCCACATCGCGGGGTTGAACCGATTGCGAGGCTGCCTGTGGAAACCACCCTGGTCGAAGACGTATTGCACCGATTCCTGCTCGAGCGCGCCGGCGTGCGCGGCGTGCTGGTGCGCCTGGGCGCGGCGTGGCGCGAGGTGGCCGGTCGCGCCGACTACCCGCCGGCGCTGCGCGACCTGCTGGGCCAGTCGCTGGCCGCCAGCGCCTTGCTGACGGGCAACATCAAGCTCGACGGGGCGCTGTCGATCGAGCTCAAGAGTGCCGACGCGCTGCGCCTGCTGTTCACCGAATGCACCGATCGCGGTCGTCTGCGCGGCCTGGCGCGCTGGGCCGATCCGCTACCCGAGCCGCTCGCGCTGTCCTCCCTCGCCGGCGCGGTGATGGCCATCACCATCGGCCAGGCCGAGCGGGGCCAGCGCTACCAGGGCCTGGTCGACCTGCAGCATGCCGAGCTCGCACCGTCACTGGAGAATTACTTCGCCCAGTCCGAGCAATTGCCGGCGCGGATCCTGCTGGCCGCCGACGGCGAGCACGCGGTCGGCCTGATGTTGCAGCAGCTGCCGGGCGAAGGCGGTCACGACGCAGTGAATGACGACGATGCCTGGACGCGCATCGAACACCTCACCGCCACGCTGGGCGCGGCCGAGATGCTCGCGACGGCCCCCGAGCAGCTGCTGTTCCGGCTGTACCACGAAGAGGAAGTGCGGCTGTTCGAACCGCGCCCGCTGGCGTTCGGCTGCAGCTGCACGCGCGAGCGCGTCTCGGCGATGCTGCGTGCGCTGGGGCGTGAAGAGGTGGAGGCCGCTTTGGCCGCCCGCGATGGCGAGATCGAGGTGATCTGCGAGTTCTGCGCGCAGCGCTACACCTTCGATCCGATCGACGCGGAGCACCTGCTGCGCGACGCCGGCAGCGCCGACGCGCCCACGACCGCGCAGTAAGCCAGCGTGGCATGCGGCCGGCCGATCGGGTTATCCGATCGCCGGTAGCAGGTGCGTGGGAGCGTTCGGGCCCAGCCACTCGCTGGCGGGTCGGGCGGTGGAGAACAGGAAGCCCTGCGCGTAGCGCGTGCCAATGCGCAGCAGCGCCTGGCGCTGGTAATCCTCCTCGATACCCTCGGCAATCACCTGCATCTGCAGCGAGTCGGCGAGCACCTGGATACCGCGCACCACCGCCAGGCCCTGGTTGGCATCCAGCTGGGCCAGGTCCGAGGGCAGCTCGGTGATGAAGGAGCGGTCGATCTTCAGCGTCTGGATCGGGTACTGGTGCAGGTAGCTCAGCGAGGAGTAGCCGGTGCCGAAGTCGTCCAGCGAGATCATGATGCCGCGCTGGCGCAGGTTCTCCAGCATGCGCTTCACCTGCGGCGGATTCTCCAGCAGCGCACGCTCGGTCACCTCGATGCGGATGGCCTGCGCTGCCACGCCGTGGCGCTCCATGGCGGCGAGCAGTCGCTCGTCCAGGTCCGGCAGCCGGAAATGCCGGCCGGAAACGTTGATGCTGACGAAACCCTCGCCGCGCGTGAGCGCCGTGGTCTGGGCGAACACCTGCTCGAAGATCTGCCAGTCGATGGATTCCGAGCAGCCGCTTTCCTCGGCCACGATCAGGAAGTCGCCAGGCGTGAGCACACCGCGCTCGGGGTGGTTCCAGCGCAGCAGCGCCTCGAAGCCGACGATGCGGCCGTCCTCGATCGCCACCACCGGCTGGTAATACGGCACGAACTCGCTGCGTGACAGCGCGCGGCGCAGGTCACCTTCCATCTCCAGCAGCGACAGCGCCTCGTGGCGCAGCCGGTCGTCGAACAGCGCGGCGCGGTGGCGGCCATCGTCCTTGGCGCTGTACATCGCCGCGTCCGCGTCGCGCAGCAGTTCTTCCGGCTGCTGGTAGTGCATCGAGGGCAGGGCGATACCGATCGAGGCGGAGGTGAAGATCTCCTTGATGCCGAGGCGGAACGGCACCTGCAGCTCGGCAATGATGCGCTCGGCGATCTGCAGCGGCATGTCGCCATCGGAGATGCCATCGAGCAGCACCGCAAATTCGTCGCCGCCCAGGCGCGCCACCAGGTCACGCGTCTTCAGGCAGGCGCGGATACGCCCGCCGACCTGGAACAGCAGGTCGTCGCCGACCAGGTGGCCGACCGAATCGTTGATGACCTTGAAGCGGTCCAGGTCGATGAACAGCACCGCGAAAAGTCGCTGCGGATCGGCCTTGTACTGGGCCAGCGCATGGTCGAGGCGCTGCAGCAGCAGGGTGCGGTTGGGCAGCCCGGTGAGCGAATCGTGCAGGGTCTCGTACTTCAGCCGGCGCTCGACGCGCTCGCGCTCGGCGATCTGCTCGCGCAGGTCGCGATTGGCCAGCGCCAGCGCGCGGGTGCGCTCGTCCACCCGGCGCTCCAGGCTGGCATAGGCCTGCTTGAGCGACTCGTTGGTGTGCTTGCGCTGCAGCGCGTTGGCGATGTGATAGCTGACGAAGGTGAGCAGTTCCTGGTCCCGCGCCGTATAGGTGTGCTCGGGCGTGTAGCTCTGCACCGCCAGCACGCCCATCACCCGCTCGTTCCACACCAGCGGTACGCCCAGCCAGCACACCGAGCGCGCGCCGAACTGGTTGATCTCGCCCAGCGCGACCAGCCGGTCGATCTCCGCCGGATCGGCCAGCAGCGGCTTGCCATGGCGCAGCACGTATTCGGTGGCGCCGCGGCCGTGGCTGCGCGGCGGGCGCACGCTGTCCACCTCGTCCACGGAATAGGGGAAGGTGATCTGCTTGCCGTCGTCGTCAAGCAGCGCGATGTAGAAATTGCGCGCGTAGATCAGCCCGCTGATGATGCGATGCACCGCCGCGTAGAAGCCTTCCAGGCTCTCCGGTGCGCTGGCCATTTCGGCGATGCGGAACAGCGCCGCCTGCAGGCGTTCCCCGCGCTGACGCTGCAGCACCTGCTGGCGCAACACGCGATTGGCCTCGCGCAGCGCGGCGGTGCGGTCAGTGACGCGGCGCTCCAGCTCGGCATGTGCCGCGCGCCGTTCCAGCGCCGTTTGCACGTGCTGGGCCACGTAGCTGAGCAGTTCGCGGTCGTTCTGGGTGTAGCGCGTGTCGTCGCGATAGCTCTGCATCACGATGCCGCCGACCACGCGCCCCTCGCGCAGCAGCGGCACGCCGAGCCAGTGCTCGCAGTTGGGGCCGATCGGCACCAGCCGCCCCTGCAGCAGCTGCGACACCTCGTCGATCGAGCCCATGATCGGCTGCCCGGCCTTGAGCAGGTTCCAGGTGAGGCTGTACTCGATGTCCTTCAGCGGCACGCTCTCGTCGGGCGGCGGCGGCTCGGCATCCATCGTGTCCACGTAATACGGGAAGCGCACGCTGTCGGTGGCTTCGTCGTAGAGCACGATGTAGAAGTTCTCGGCGTACATCAGGCTGCCCACGATGCCGTGCAGCGCACGCATCATGTCGGGCATGTTGTGGTCGGCACCGGCCTGTTCGGCAATTGCGTAAAGCGCCCGCTGCAGGCGCTCGGCCAGCGCCAGGCGCGAGATCGCCTCGTACAGCCGCGCCGTTTCCGCCAACTGGCGCAGGCGCGAGGTAATGATGCGCCCCAGCCAGGCCAGCTCGACCTCCACCGGCGCGGGCATCGGCGGGATCGGACATTCCAGGGTGAGGGTGCGCAGGCCCTGCGGGTCGTCAGCCAGGTCGAGCTGGCGCAGCCCGGGGTCGGGCGTCCACACATCGCCATGCAGGCGCCAGCGCAGGCGGCCGGGAATGTTCAGACCGGCCAGCAGGCGCTCGCAGATGTCCATCACGCCGGCCGCGTCGGCGGCGGCAAAAAGCTGCTCGATGGCGCCGTGCAGCGCGAGGGGCCGGAGGCCGCTTCGATCGGCTCCGGGCGCGCTCTGGGTGGACGCAAAGCTCATCGAAATGGGTGAACCCGGCATGAAGAAACAACAGGCGGCCTTTATATCTCGCCAGCGGCCCTTTGTCGCCGGCCGTGGGCCGTTCCGGGCGGCGGGAACCCGGTCCCCTGGCGGGCAGTCCAAGCGGCGCCCTGGCCGCGGATTTTGTGCGCCAGGACGGCTTTGCAGGCTGTTAGTAAAACGTAAAGCGAGCTATACTCCCGCCACGTTCCATCCACCGGATAGCCCTTTCGCCGCCATGCGTCGCGCGCTTGCCCTTGTCATTACCGCCCTGCTGCCGCTTTCCGCGGCGGCCCAGGCGTGGATGGGCGATTCGCACGACATGGCCGCGCGCCTGCTGGCGCAGCAGCCCGACCAGATGGCCGAAGTGCAGCCGGGAGTGGCCGTGCCGCTCTGGCGCGGCGCGGATGGCCGCATGCTGATGCTGCGTGCAGACGAGCAGCCGGCGGGTGGCCTTGCCGCCGACACGCCCCTGACCTTCAGCGTGGTCGATGCGGGCAGCGTGCTTTCCAGCAACCTGCAGTACCGGCTGGGGCCATCGCTGCAGGCCCATGCGGGGGTTGTCGAGCATTCCTGGGGCAATGCGCCTTACCGCGTGCTCGGCAGTGAAGTGGGCGCCACCTACAGTGCCGGGCGCTACAGCCTGGGGCTGAGCGTCGGGGCGGACACTGCCAACGGCGCGGCGCGTCTGCCGCGCGTGCTTCCCGGCGCGCTGCCGGGGGTGAACGGGTTGTCTTCCTTCGGCAGCAGCGCGCAGCTCAACGCGCGTGGCCGTGTGGCGCTGGACAGCCGCAGCGGAATCGATCTCGGCGCCAGCGTGGGCCGCATCCATCTGTTGCCCGGCAACCTGCTGGGCGTGGACATGCTCGACCAGAAGGCACTGAGCTTCGGCGTGGACCGCGGTCCGCTGAGCGGCAGCCTGGTGGGGCGCGTGATGCAGCCCTCGGCCGGCATTCCCGGTGCCTACAGCCCGGATCGCCGCTGGAGCAGCATCGATTTCGGCGTGACCTGGAAGCTTCCCTGGCAGGGCCAGCTGAGCGTGGGTGCGCAGAACCTGTGGTCGTCGGGAACGCCGTCCAATACGCCGGCCGGCCCCGAGCCGGACCAGTCGCGTACGCCGTACGTGCAGTACCACCAGGACCTCTGATTTCCGATCTGATCGAACAAAAACGCCGTCGCAAAAGCGACGGCGTTTTCGTATACGGGTGTCTACCGCTCAGTCGCCCTGGCGGCGGATTCGCACGTCACCGCTGAAGCTCTCCACGCCGATACGCGCGCTGCCGCTGCCCTGCTGGACGGTCAGCTCGCTGCCCGGACCGTGCTCGTTGTGCTCGGCCTTGCCGAAGTCGCTGCGCAGGTCGCCACTGAAGCTGCTGGCGTGGATGGCGGCGGCGACATCGGCAGGCAGCAACAGCTGCACGTCGCCGCTCATACTGTCGATATCCATCCGGCCGTTGGCGGCGAGGCCGCCGCTGACATCGACATCGCCGGACACCGTGCTCAGCGTGAAGGTCTGCCACGGGCCACCGCGCACCTGCACGCGGCCCGAAACCGTTTCCAGCTTGGCCTGATCACCGAGCGACGGGGCGAGGATGTCGCCGCTGACCGTCTGCAACTCGGCGCGGTCGGCCTTCCCGGATTGCTCGATGCCTCCGCTGACGCTGTCTACCTGCAGCGAAGGCGTGCGCGCATGGATGCGCACCTTGCCGCTGACCGAGTTCACTTCGATCGCGCCACCGTCGGTGCCATCGACGCTGAGCGGCGCACTGACCACGTTCACCTCCAGCGAGGCGCCGCGCGGCACCTGCACGTCCAGGGTGGTCGAGCCCATGGCGTTGTCGCTGCCCCAGTTGAACACGCCGGACTTGCCCTGCGCCTGCACCTTTATCTCCAGGTCGCCGTCCGAGCCGGTGATCGCCAGCGGCCGCGCGCCATCGCCGAGACTGCCGCCTACATGGACCTCGTTGCGGTCCCATGCGGTCACGGTGACCTCGCCCTTGATGTTGCTGATGCTCACGTGGGCCTTCGGGGTTGCGGGGTGGGTCAGGTCCAGCGGCGTGTCGGCGCAGGCGAGGCCGGCGTAAAGCAGCGTGGCGAGCGGCAGGTAGCGCAGAGTGGTATGCATGGTGTTCTCCTTCGCGTCAGCTGGCATCGTGGCCGAGCTGGCGCAGTCGTGATTCTTGCTGCTCGGTGCGGTCGAGCAGGCGCTGCAGCGCCGCCGAATTCGGGGATTGCTGGATGGCCTGGCGCAGTTCGTACTGCGCCGCCGTGAGTTCGATCGCCGCACCGGCCAGGCGTGGATCGTCGGGCTTCCATACCGGCACGCTGGCCACGTCGGTGGAGGTGGCGGGCGCCGCCGCCGGTGCCATGCGCATCAGGCCGACCGCGAGCACGGTGACCGCGGCCAGGCCGGCCGCGAACAGCCAGGTCGTGCGTGTGGCAGTTGCCCGATGCGGCGTGGCTTCGGTCGCAGCGGCCCGGTCCAGCGAGCGCTCGATATCCGCCCACAGGTCACGGCGCGGCGCCTGTGGCTGGCGCAGCTCGCGCAGTTGTCGACGCCATTCGAAATCGTTCATACGGTCTCTCCCAACAGCTTGCGCAATAGTGCGCGGGCGCGATGCAACTGCGCCTTGGATGTACCGACGGCCATGTCCAGGTCCCGGCTGATGTCCTCGTGCTTCCAGCCTTCGATGTCATGCAGTACCAGCACCGCGCGCGCGCGGCGGCGGCAGCGTGGCGATGGCCCGTTCCAGTTCGTCGCGTTCGGCGGCGCAGAAGGGCGTATCGCCGTGTTCGGGCAGCGCATCGTCGTCCATGAAGCCGACCGGGTCGGCGTGCCGCGCGCGGATGTCCATCAGTGCCAGATTCACCGCCAACCGATAGAGCCAGGTGCCGAAGGCACTTTCGTGGCGAAACTCGGCGAGCTTCTGCCAGGCCCGCACGAAGGCGTCCTGGGTGAGGTCTTCGGCGCGCGCGTGGTCATAGCCGGCCAGGCGCAGCACCGCACCGTGGATGCGATCGACGTGGCGGCGATACAGCCGCTGGAAGGCGGCGCGGTCGCCGCCGGCCGCGGCGCGTGCGTCCTCCGCATCGGGAGTCGCTGCGATCGGCGCAGGCGTCATCGAATATCCGTTGGCGAGGCAGGCAGTGGGCATCTTGCCAGCTCAGATGCGGCGCAACGCAAAAAGGTTTGGAGCCGGCCGGCGCGAGGCGCCGGCCGGTGGGTGCATCAGGCCGAGGCGGCGCTGCGCGACGTCCGGGGACGGCTGGCCAAGGCATCGGCCACCCGCTGCTGCTCGCGCGCCAGGGCCTCGGGCAGGCGAGGGGAGAACTCCTCCAGGTAGGCGCCGATCGCCTCGAGTTCCTGCTGCCAGGCGGCCTCGTCGATGTGCAGCAGCTCGCTGAGAGCGCTCGCGGGCAGGCCGAGCCCTTCCAGCCGCAGTTCACCCGCCTGCGGCACCGTGCCGACTGGCGTGGCGGTACCGCGGGCGCGGCCTTCGACGCGGTCGATCATCCATTCCAGCACGCGCAGGTTGTCGCCGAAGCCCGGCCACAGGAAGCGGCCGTCCTTGCCCTTGCGGAACCAGTTGACGTGGAAGATCGCCGGCAGCTGCGCGCCTGGCTGGTCGAACGACAGCCAGTGTGCGAAGTAGTCGCCGTAGTGGTAGCCGCAGAACGGCTTCATCGCCATCGAGTCGCGGCGCAGTACGCCGACCGCGCCGGTCGCCGCCGCGGTGGTTTCCGAACCCATCGCTGCGCCCATCAGCACGCCGTGGGTCCAGTCGCGCGCCTGCATCACCAGCGGGAGCAGCGACGGACGACGACCGCCGAAGACGATGGCGCTGATCGGCACGCCCTGCGCATCTTCGGCCTTGTCCGACCAGGTTGGACACTGCCGCGCGCTTACCGTGAAGCGGGCGTTGGGGTGCGCGGCCGGGCCGTTGGCCGGGTCGTACGGCCGACCCTGCCAGTCGGTTATCGGCTCGCCGGGCAGGCCTTCCCACCACGGCTGGTTGTCGGCGGTGACCGCGACGTTGGTGAAGATGGTGTCGCGCGCGACACTGGCCAGCGCGTTCGGGTTGCTGTTGGCGCTGGTGCCGGGCGCCACACCGAAGAAGCCGGCCTCCGGGTTGATCGCATACAGGCGGCCGTCCTCGCCCGGGCGCATCCAGCAGATGTCGTCGCCCACCGTCCACACCTTCCAGCCCTCACGGCGATAGCCCTCCGGCGGGATCAGCATGGCCAGGTTGGTCTTGCCGCAGGCCGACGGGAAGGCGGCGGCGATGTAGTGCGTGTCTCCCGCCGGGTTCTCGATGCCGACGATCAGCATGTGTTCGGCCAACCAGCCTTCGCGGCGAGCCTGGTGGCTGGCAATGCGCAGCGCGTGGCATTTCTTGCCGAGCAAGGCGTTGCCGCCGTAGCCCGAGCCGTAGGACTGGATCGACAGTTCCTCGGGGAAGTGCATGATGAAGCGGCGCTCCGGATCCAACTCGCCGGTGGAGTGCAGGCCCTTCACGAAGCTGCCCTCGCGCTCGATGCGCGCCAGTGCGGCGGCCCCCATGCGGGTCATCGTGCGCATGTTGGCGACCACGTACGGGCTGTCGGTGATCTCCACGCCGCAGCGCGACAGTGGCGACTCGATCGGCCCCATGCAGTACGGGATGACGTACATGGTGCGGCCTTCCATGCAGCCGTCGAACAGCGCGTCCATCTTCGCGTGCGCCTCGGCCGGATCCATCCAGTGGTTGTTCGGGCCGGCGTCCTCGCGCTCGGGCGTGCAGACGAAGGTGAGGTGTTCCACGCGTGCCACGTCCGAGGGGCTGGAGCGATGCAGGTAGCAGCCCGGATGGGTCTGCTGGTTCAGCTCGATCAGGTCGCCGCTGGCCAGCATCTGCTCGACGAGGGCGGCATATTCAGCATCGGAGCCATCGCACCAGTGGATCCGCGCCGGACGCGTGCGCGCTGCCGTCTGGTTGACCCAGCTTTCCAATGCCTGCAGCGAACTTGCCATGTGCTCCTCACCGTGGTCTTGCCAGAAAAAGAAGCGCGCACGCTAGTTTACGTGCACTGGCATTGCAAGGAAGGGTGCAGCAAAAACGGCGCCCGAAGGCGCCGTTCTGGCGGCGCGGAGCGCCTATCAGGCCGGAATCAGTGTCGCGATCATGTGCTCGACGTAGGCGTCGAATTCCTCGTGGCTGATGCGCGGCAGGCCGAGCGTGAAGTTCAGCTGCAGGAAGCCGACGTAGGCGGCATAGGTGAGGCGCGCGCGATTGATCGCCTCGGCCGGCGGCATGCCCGCCTCGCGGTAGGCCGTGTGCAGAAACTCCATCCGGCGCTGCGAGACCCGCGCCATCACCGGCACCACCTGCGGATGGTCCAGCGCCTTCAGCAGCGCGGCATAGACTCGGTGCGGCTGCAGCTCGTGTGCCACGCGGCGGAACAGCTCGGGCAGGCGCACGCGCGGGTCGGGGATGGCCTCGATCTGGCTGATGATCTCGCGCTCGGCGTACAGTTCCCAGCGCTCGAGCGCGGCCTGCACCAGCGCTTCGCGGGTGCGGAAGTGCCAATAGAAGCTGCCCTTGGTGACGCCAAGCTGGCGGGCCAGTGCCTCGACCGCCACCGCGTTGACGCCCTGCTCGGCAATCAGCTGCAGCGCAGCCTCTTCCCAGTCCTCGGCGCTGAGGCGGGTCCGTTCGGATTTGGCGTTTGCATTCATCGGCGTATGGTAGCCGGCGCCCCCCTCATTGCAATGTGCAGCGCGCCACGTGCGCCATGGTGCGGCGCGAGTTGACGCCGGTGCTCATCGCAACCCATACTCTTGCGTATGGTCAAGCCTTTGCCCGAAGTGACGCGCCTCCCTACTGCCGACGGCCTGGCGCTGTCGGTGGAGACGCGCCACCCGGCAGGCGACCCGGTGCTGCTGTTCGCCCACGGCTTCGGCCAGACGCGCGGAGCCTGGGCCGCCAGCGCGGATGCGCTCGCTGGCGCAGGTTGCCGCTGCGTGAGCTTCGACAGCCGTGGCCACGGCGAAAGCGATCGGCTCCCCGATGGCCAGTACCACATGGACCAGTTCGCCACCGATCTGATCACCGTGGCCTTCGCCCAGCCCCGGCCCCCGGTGCTGGTCGGCGCGTCGATGGGCGGTCTGCTCGGCCTGGTGGTCGCGGGCGAAATTCGGCCGACGCCGTTTCGCGCCCTGGTGCTGGTGGACATCACTCCGCGCTGGGAGACCGCCGGGGTGGAGCGCATCCTCGCTTTCATGCAGGCGCACCCGGACGGCTTTGTCGACTATGCCCACGCCGCCGAGGCGATCGCCGCCTATCTGCCGCAGCGCCGCGAGCGCAAGAGCGAAGACCAGTTGCGCCCGCTGCTGCGCGAAGGCGCCGACAGCCGCCTTCGCTGGCACTGGGATCCGGCCCTGCTGGCTGGCGTGGTCAGCGAGAGCGAGCGCTACCAGCCGCGCCTGATGGCCGCCGCGGCGAAGGTCGACGTGCCGGTGCTGCTGCTGTCCGGTGGACGCAGCGACGTGGTGTCGCGCGACACGGTGAACGAATTCCTGCAGCTGGTACCGCATGCGCGCCATGTGGAGCTGCCGGCCGCCACGCACATGCTGGCGGGCGATGCGAACGACGCGTTCACGCGTGAGATCGCAGCGTTCGTCGGCGAGCTGGATCGTCATGATGCCCCCGCGGGCGCCGTGGCGGGTTGAACCCCAACGTAAACTGCAACGAGGGTGTCGAGATGTCCGTGATATTGACCCTGCTGGCGGCGCTGATCGCTTCCGGCGCCTGCGCTTACCATCGCACCGGCCTGCGCACGTGGGCGATCGCCACGGGTGTCACCACCCTGGTGGTCGGTCTGCTGGCCGGCGCGCCCGTCACCACCGTGGTGCTGCTGATCATCGAGGCGGCCATCGCGGTGCCGCTGCTGATGCCGGCGTTCCGCCGTCGCCAGATCAGCGCGCCGCTCTTGAAGATCTTCGCCAAGGTCACGCCGAAGCTCTCCGACACCGAGCAGACCGCGCTGGAGGCCGGCACGGTCGGCTTCGAGGGCGAGCTGTTCTCGGGCAAGCCGGACTGGCACCAGCTGCTCAGCCAGCCCAAGCCGGAGCTCAGCGTGGAGGAGCAGGCCTTCCTCGATGGCCCGGTCGAGCAGCTGTGCGCAATGATCGACGACTGGCAGATCACCCACGAGCTGGGCGACCTGCCGCCGGCGGTGTGGGAGTTCATCAAGAAGAACAAGTTCTTCGGCATGATCATTCCCAAGCAGTACGGCGGCCTGCAGTTCTCCGCGCTGGCGCATTCGGCGGTGCTGCAGAAGCTGGCGACGATGTCGGCTACGGTGGCTTCCACCGTAGCGGTGCCCAATTCGCTCGGTCCGGCCGAGCTGCTACTGCACTACGGCAGCGAGGAGCAGAAGAACCACTACCTGCCGCGCCTGGCCGTCGGCGAGGAGATTCCGTGCTTCGCGCTCACCGGCCCGTATGCCGGCTCGGACGCCACCTCGCTCACCGACTACGGCATTGTCTGCAAGCAGGTGGTTGAGGGCGTCGAGACGTTGGGCGTGAAGCTCACCTTCGACAAGCGCTACATCACGCTGGCGCCGATCGCCACCGTGGTCGGCCTGGCCTTCCGCATGTACGACCCGGAGCACCTGCTGGGCGACAAGGAAGACCTCGGCATCACGCTCGCCTTGCTGCCGCGCTCCACGCCGGGGCTGCAGATTGGCCGTCGCCACTTCCCGCTGAACATCCCGTTCCAGAACGGCCCGGTGCACGGCAAGGACGTGTTCGCGCCGCTCACCACGCTGATCGGTGGCCCGCACATGGCCGGCCACGGCTGGCGCATGCTGGTGGAGTGCCTGTCGGTGGGCCGCGCGATTTCGCTGCCCTCCAATGCCACCGGCGGCGTGCGCATGGCGGTGGCTGCCACCGGCGCCTATGCGCGCCTGCGCAAGCAGTTCGGCCTGTCGATTGCTCGCTTCGAAGGCGTCGAAGAAGCACTGGCCCGCATCGGCGGCCTCACCTATGCCACCGCGGCGCTGTCGCGTGCGACCGCGGCGGCGGTGGATCGCGGCGAGAAGCCGGCGGTGCCCTCGGCGATCGCCAAGTACCACGCCACCGAGTGGGGCCGCATCGTGGCCGGCGACGCGATGGACGTGCACGGCGGCAAGGGCGTGCAGCTCGGTCCGAAGAATTACGCCGGTCGTTCGTGGCAGGGCGTGCCGATCGCGATTACCGTGGAAGGCGCGAACATCATGACGCGCAGCTTGATGATCTTCGGCCAGGGCGCGATCCGCTGCCATCCGTACGTGCTGAAGGAAATGCAGGCGCTGTCGATCGCCGACTACGGTGACCGTCTGAAGACCTTCGACCGTGCGTTGTTCGGCCACATCGGTTTCGGCATCTCCAACGCGGTGCGCAGCTTCACCTTGGGCATTACCGGCTCGGCGATCGGCGACGCCGCGGGCGACGCGTATACCCGCCGCTACTACCGCAAGCTCAACCGCTACTCCGCCGCCCTGGCTCTGTGTGCGGACGTGTTCATGGGCGTGCTCGGCGGCAAGCTGAAGTTCAAGGAGAAGCTCTCCGCGCGCCTGGGCGACGTGCTCAGCTACCTCTATATCGCCAGCGCCATGCTCAAGCGCTACGAGGACACCGGCCGCCCCGAGGCGGATCGCCCGCTGCTGGCCTGGGCCTTCCACGAGTGCGTATGGCGCATGCAGATGGCGCTGGACGGCGCGATCCGCAACTTCCCGGTTCGTCCGGTCGGCTGGCTGCTGCGGGTGCTGGTGTTCCCGTTCGGCCGTCGCGAAGTGCCGCCGTCGGATCGCCTGGGTCGCCGCGTGGCGGCGCTCATCACGGCGCCGGGCGAAGCACGTGACCGCCTGACCCAGTGGGCCTACCTCACCCCCACCGCCAACAACACGGTGGGTCGCATGTGCGCGTTGCTGCCGGACGTGATCGCCGCTGAGCCGGTGGAGCGCAAGTTCCAGAAGGCGCAGAAGGCCGGTCAGTTCGTTTCGCGCGATTACGACAGCCAGCTCCTGGAGGCAGTGAAGGCTGCGGCCATCACTGAAGGCGAGGCGGCCCTGCTCAAGCGGGTGCGCGACGCCAGCTTCGAATTCATCTCGGTCGACGACTTCGACCCGAAGGAGCTGCGTGCGGCGGTGGTACGCGACGAGCCCACCGGCAAGGGGCTGGCCGACGCCGCCTGAGGGCGGTCACCACAGGGATCGAACAGCGGCCCTGCGGCCGCTGTTCTTTTTTCGGGAGGGCGTCATGTCGTCGAACGTGCTCGCGTTGTATCGCCGCATCACCCGCTGGCCGCTGGGCCACTGGCTGTTTGCGCGCGCGTTGTGCCTGAAGGCACCTTACTTCGCCACCATCGGGCCGCGCTTCATCGCGCTGGAGCCCGGCCGCTGCGTCGTGCGCATCCGCGACCGCCGCCGCGTGCACAACCATATCGGCACGGTGCATGCCATTGCGCTGTGCAACCTTGCCGAACTGAGCGCGGGCGTGATGACCGACGTCAGCATTCCCGCCTCCATGCGCTGGATTCCGCGGGGCATGAGCGTGGAGTATTTGGCCAAGGCGGTCGGCACCATGCACGCCACGGCCACCCCGGAGGCGCCGGCGGTGGAGGCGGCGTCCGGCTATTCCTGGCCCGTGCGCGTCAGCGTGCGCAACGACGCGGGCGAGGAAGTGTTCCGCGCCCGCATCGACATGTGGGTATCCCCGCGCAGCGCGCGCTGAGGATCAGCCGCGCCGACGCCAGGACGGCGCGACAATCGAACCGCGCCGGAAGGCGACCGCAACCAGCGCCACCGTGCACAGGGTGCACAAGGTCAGCGCCACTACCGACGCCTCGGCGCCGAACACGCCGCCGCTCAACCAGTCCGGCCCGGAGCGGGTGGAAACCAGCCAGCCATCGACCGCCATCCCCGACACGGGAATGCCATAGATCGTTCCCTGGGCGAAGTTCCATGCCGCATGCACGCCCATGCACAGCGGCAGCGAGCGGGTGACGTGATAGAGCATGCCGAACAGCAGCCCTGCCTCGATCGCGATCGCCGCCGAACTCCACAGCGTGGCGCCCGGGTTGGAGATGTGCACCGCGCCGAAGAACAGCGCCGACACCACCAGCGCCGCCCACGTACCCAGGCCCTCTTCGACGATCCGGAACAGCACGCCGCGGAACATGATCTCTTCGCCGATGCCCGCGCCCAGCCCTGCTGTGAGCAGTGCCGGCAGCCACGCTGCCTGGGCGTTGAACCCGGTGACGTGATAGCTGCCCAGCAGCCACAGCGCCCCGACCACCGCACTGAACAGCACCGTGCCGCCGACGATGCCCGCCAGTCCGTCCGGTGCCACACGCCGCAACGCCAGCTCGGCGGGGCGGCGCCGTTCGATGCCGTAGACCAGCACCAGGTACGCGATCAGCGCCGGAATCGCCCGCAACGCAAATTGCAGCCAGCCGACCACCACGGGCGAGGCGCCCTTCATGGTCAGTCCGAAAGCGTGCAGCACGAGCACCAGGCCCTTGGTGGCCGCCCAGGTGAGGGCCACGAAGATCACGATCCGCGCCAGCGGCGAGAAGATCAGCCAGCGCTGCCAACGCGGTTTGTCGGCGGGCGTGGAAAAGGCGAGCGAAGCGGTCGACATGTGATGGGCCCCTGGATGGAGCGCGCATGCTAGCAACGGCGCATCAGGGCGTGTCCCCTGCCTGATGGCAGGGGATCGAGCACCGCAAGATCCTGGCTCGGCGGCGCTACGGCCGCTCGCGGTAATCGACTCAGGCGTCCACCGCGGCGGCATGCTCGCGCGTCGCCGAGAAGCGCACCTGCGGCCAGCGCTCCTGCGCCAGCTGCAGGTTGACCCGGGTGGGCGCGATGTAGACCAGTTCGCCGGCGGCGTCGATGGCCAGGTTCATCGCGTTCTTCTCGCGGAACTCCGCCAGCTTCTTCTCGTCGTCGCAGTGCACCCAGCGCGCGGTGGCCACGCTCACCGGCTCGAACGTCGCTTCGACGTTGTATTCGTCCTTCAGCCGGTACGCCACCACGTCGAACTGCAGCACACCGACCGCGCCCAGGATCAGGTCGTTGGACATCAGCGGGCGGAAGAACTGCGTGGCGCCTTCCTCCGACAACTGCGCCAGGCCCTTCTGCAGCGCCTTCATCTTCAGCGGGTCACGTAGGCGCGCACGGCGGAACAGCTCCGGCGCAAAGTTGGGGATGCCGGTGAAACTCAGCATCTCGCCCTCGGTGAAGGTGTCGCCGATGGTGATGGTGCCGTGGTTGTGCAGGCCGATCACGTCGCCCGGGTAGGCGGTCTCCACGATCTCGCGGTCCGAGGCCATGAAGGTCAGCGCGTTCGCGATGCGCACCTCCTTGCCGGTGCGCGGCTGGATCATCTTCATGCCCGCGGTGTAGGTGCCCGAGCACACGCGCATGAACGCCACGCGGTCACGGTGCGCCGGGTCCATGTTCGCCTGGATCTTGAACACGAAGCCCGTGAGCTTCTCTTCTTCCGGCGACACCTCGCGGGTCAAGGTGCTGCGCGAGCGCGGCGAGGGCGCGTGCTCCACGAAGAAGTCCAGCAGCAACTGCACGCCGAAGTTGTTCACCGCCGAGCCGAAGAACACCGGGGTGAGCCTGCCGGCCAGGTATTCATCGATATCGAACGAGGGCGCGGCGCCCTGCACCAGCTCCAGCTCCTCCCGCAGCTCGGCCAGTGCGGCCGCGCCGACCGCTTCCTCCAGCCCCGGTGCGTCCAGGCCTTTGAAGATGGTCGAGTCCTGCCGAGTGAAGTTCTTGCCCGGCTCGAACACGTGCACCTCGTCCAGCACCAGGTGGTACACGCCTTTCAACCGCTTGCCCATGCCGATCGGCCAGGTCACCGGCGCGCAGGCGATGCCGAGCACCGACTCCACCTCGTCCATCAGCTCGATCGGCGAGCGACCCTCGCGGTCGAGCTTGTTGATGAAGGTCATGATCGGCGTGTCGCGCAGGCGGCACACCTCCATCAGCTTGATCGTGCGCTCCTCCACGCCCTTGGCGCAGTCGATCACCATCAGCGCCGAGTCCACCGCGGTGAGCACGCGGTAAGTGTCCTCGGAGAAGTCCGCGTGGCCCGGCGTGTCGAGCAGGTTGACGATCTTCCCCTCGTACGGGAACTGCATCACCGACGAGGTCACCGAGATACCGCGCTCCTTCTCCAGCGCCATCCAGTCGGACGTCGCATGCCGCGCCGCCTTGCGCCCCTTCACCGAGCCGGCCATCTGGATCGCGCCGCCGAACAGCAGCAGCTTTTCGGTCAGCGTGGTCTTGCCCGCGTCAGGGTGGCTGACGATGGCGAACGTGCGGCGGCGGCGGGTTTCGTCGAGGTGCATGGACATGGGGAGCGGGTCGGCTTGAGCGCGAACCGGCAATTGTAGCGTGGATGGGGAATCCGGCCCCGTGCCACTACCTGCCCCCAGCGCGCTTCGCTCCCTCTCCCCTGGCAACGCCGGGGGAGAGGGCTGGGGTGAGGGGGCTGCTCTTATGCAGTTTGCTGTGCGTGCGCGGAACGAAACGCAACAAGCGACAAGCGAGAGCAAAAGCTTTCGTGCCCCTGCGGGGCCCGAGTTACTTTCTCTTTGCGTGGCCACGCGCACGTCGGGAGCGGGCGCGAACGGCGCAGCCGGCCCGAAGGGCGGAGGGCCGGATGCCCGGAGTAAAGAAAGTAACCAAAGAGAAAGGCCACCCCGCTTGGCGCTTGCCGGGCATCCGGCAACTGCTCCTGCGTTGCTCTACCTCGGGCATCCATGCCCTCGCCATGCCCGGCAAGTCCGTGAGCCGGGGCCGGGCTTTTCGAACGGGCATCCTGCCCGTACGAAAAGGAGTCGACGTCCTGTCGACTCCCGCTACGCGGCCTGTCGTCCCCGCCTCACCGCCGCACAGGGGTCCAGATTAAAGCAGCGCGCCATCCTGGCGCGCACTCATTGTTCCAGTAGTACGCGGTGCGACGTCCCCCCGGTTTTGAGTAGCACTGCCGTTTGGAGTCCAATCCCCCAACCGAAGGAGATTGGACGTGAAGAAGCGCTTTTCCGAGGAACAGATCATCGGCTTCCTGCGTGAGGCGGATGCCGGCTTGCCGATCAAGGAGCTGTGCCGCAAACACGGCTTCAGCGAGGCCTCCTACTACCTGTGGCGCAGCAAGTTCGGCGGCATGAGCGTGCCGGACGCCAAGCGCCTGAAGGAGCTGGAGACGGAGAACACGCGGCTGAAGAAGCTGCTGGCCGAGCAGATGCTTGAGAACGAGGTGATCAAGGACGTCCTGCGAAAAAAACCGTAGGCGCACCGGCCCGGCGAGCGTTGGTGCGCCAGATGATCGACAAGGGGTTGAGCGAGCGGTGCGCGCTGCGCGTGGTGGGCATGAGCGCCAGCGCGTACCGGTATCAGGCGCAGCCAGACCGCAACGTGGCGCTGCGACGGCGGATCGTGGAGCTGGCGCAGCGGCACAAGCGCTACGGCGTGGGGATGATCCACCTGAAGCTTCGGCAGGAGGGCGGCGAGCCGGTGAACTACAAGCGTGTGGAGCGGTTGTATCGGGAGGAACGGTTGCAGGTACGCCGGCGCAAGCGGAAGAAGGTGCCGGTGAGCGAGCGGCAGCCACTGTGTCGTCCATCGGCGCCCAACGAGGTGTGGTCGATGGATTTCGTGTTCGATCGCACCGCCGACGCCCGCGTCCTCAAGTGCCTGACCATCGTCGACGACGCCACGCATGAGTCGGTGGGCATCGAAGTCGAACGAGCCATCTCCGGGATCGACGTGACGCGTGTGCTGGATCGCCTGGGCGTCATTCGCGGCCTGCCCAAGACCATCCGCACCGACAACGGCAAGGAGTTCTGCGGCAAGGCGATGGTCGCCTGGGCGCACGAGCGCGGCGTGCAACTGCGCCTGATCGAACCAGGCAAGCCGAACCAGAACGCCTACATCGAATCGTTCAACGGACGTCTGCGCGACGAATGCCTCAACGAACACTGGTTTCCCAGCCTGCTGCACGCCCGCACCGAGATCGAACGCTGGCGGCGGGAATACAACGAGGAGCGACCGAAGAAGGCGTTGGGCGGGCTGACACCCGCCGCCTACGCGAAGCAGTTAAAGTAATTCCGGACTCTAAACCGTCCCGCTACTCAACGCGGGGGGACGTCGGGTGGAGAAAAAGCCAGTCGCCGGGACTCT